>JADJNU010000002.1:900000-1153186 GCA_016714165.1 Bdellovibrionales bacterium | reverse complement strand
TCCAGTTGGCAGATTGAACAGTGCAAAGCCACCTCCGGCCTTACCCCGACCTTCTCTCAGTACTTGTCCATCTCGATCAAAGTACACTGTATTTTCAGCAAGGTAGGGTTCTCTGTCGTCAATAAAGACTTCGAAGTCTTTATTGTTTACAAACCCGACAACAACCCCTTTACCTCCCTCTAGGTTAATCCGCTTTTTTGTCGCCAAATCAACAAGCCAATGGGACGGAATCATCGGAACGGAAATTCCTGCCCTGCTTGCATCCAAGTTAAGGCGCACAATTTCGGTTCCCGCTCCACCATCTGCCTCGACCAGGGTGAGATCATTGCTCCTGGGCAAAGCCATGATAATTTCGCTTTCTACTTTCTGTTCAATCTCTGTACCCATCACCATAAAGGCTGCCGCGGCTGGATTTTTTCGCTCCGGAGCAGAAGTCACCTTTATGAGTGATGAAACAGGAGTTTCCGTTTCTAATTCAACAATTGAAACAAATTTTCCTTCAGTAAGAATTATCCTGGCTGGGTGAGGCACGCCACCAATTCGAGCTCTCACTGACTGAATTCCAGAATCGATTCCCACAAATGCAAAAAGTCCATTGCTACTGGTTCCAATTAAATTTGAATCTGGGATATAGATGGAATTAAAATAGACTGGTGCGACCTCCACATCGCCAGCCAACTCAACGACTGCGCCGGCTACGGGCTGACCATCTCGAACCACGCGACCCCACACAATTCCCTTTTCCAGAAAATCTCTTCTCTCAAATTCGTCCTTTGCTAGCAGGCCCAACAACGCATCGACCATCTTTTGTGGAAACAAGTGGATTCTCTGGGCCCCTCCGCTAGTGCCTACCATGAGACTTCCCCAAAAATTCTTCAAGCGAGCACGAAGCAAAAAATTAGACCCGGGCAAAAAATCAGAGTCCTCTACCATTCCACGCCGGTCACTTTTGTATGTCCTATTGAGCCCCTGAATCTCAACCTTTGCTTTAGGTAAAGGGATCTGCGCTTCCGTTCCAATCGAATAAGCAGAGACAATCTCAATTTTTGCACCGAGCGGAGCGGGTATGACAGGAATGCTAATATCGCTGATCTTGATCTGATTTTTGGGAGGTAAGTTTAAGGTATGAAGCGGAAGGGTTCCAATACCTAAAATTTGACCCTCATGATCAACAAGACGAAGAGACAATTCTCCCTTGAGCTCCTTAACTGCAATTTCAAATTTTGCTTCGTTCTCCCATATAATGCCATGGGCCACTGGTGCGTCATACAGGTAATGCACCAATTCAAATCGCATCGCGCCTGCCACATATGCAAGTCCACCGGAAATACTGAACCGCCCAGACAAAACGAAGTTCTGATTTCTCTCGGCGAGGTCAGCAGGGGTCAACAGACTCGCCGCAGTCAAAACAGGCTCGCCGGGATCAGGCTTGAATGGTTTTTTGGCCAAACCTTGCCCACCAGGCCTGTCGCCTGGAGACATCCAAAAACCTGAAGCACTCCCGTTGTCTGAATCAGATGATTTGGCTACTATTATTGCGCCGCCTGATTCCGTCGGGACGAGGTGAGGCTGCTGATTCTCCTTCTCGCGGCGCTTCAGCTCGCCTGAAACAAGTTCCTGAGCTTTTTTCTGCAGTTCCGACCTTTCATTCGCTGTGAATGGGGACTGATATTCCTGACCCATTTTGCTGAGAAATGAATCTCCAGGCCCGTCCCCTGCTGCGATCTTCAGCATCGGCGATGAATCTAAATCTATGTTAGAAACTTGAACTCTTGGCGGAGAATCTGAATCAACCAAGACATCCCTCTGGCTGATCACAATGCCATTAAGAACAGTAATTTGAGGAATTTTTGGCAGGTTCGCCGGCTTCTTCTCTTTGGAGCTCTGGGTCTGCCTATTGATCCTAACTGATAACTGCTCGTAGGTCAGTGTTCTCGTTCCGGAAGAGATCAATATTCCTTTCTCTTTTGGTACTGACAACTTGTCTGCGATATTTTCCCAGGAACTTCGACTATCTTCAAATGCGGCCCAGGCCGGCGAAATCTTTGCTTGCGCAATCACCAATGAGGAACCCGGCATTGAACGAAAATCAATATAGGCAAGCTTTTGGGACCATAGAAGAATGCCTAAGGCCACCATCAGGAAAATTGGCCAAACGGACTGTTTCTTTCGAAATCCTCTTTTTTTCACCTTTACACAATCCCGAGCTGACGCCACCACGAAGGTTAAGGTTCTCCGAGCTAATTATCTTAAAATACTCGAAAATCGTCAATTACATTGCGATCCACTCGACCTTTAGAGAGCGCAGCTTTGAGTTTTTTTACCAAGACGATTGTCAAATAGTCGTCGACTCCCGCTTCTTCATACTCTGGACCAAGCGTCGAAGCTTCACGTACCTGTTTTCTGATGACTCCCTCAACCGAGTAAGGACGCCGATCCCCAAGGACGTAAACGTGGGCATAATACCTCACATTTGTGCGTCCAGCTGCTCTGGCCTTCTTTTCAACAACCACAAAATAATCCGAAAAAAACTCGCGGCCGTTGAGACTCACCTCTCTCTTGCCAACTGGCAAAGAATCCAGCACCGCCTTTTCAATATCTGCCAGAGGTTGATCCAACTCCTCGATGCGAAGTCCTCCGTGAGTGCAACTCAGGAGGACACAAAAGACAAAAAATAGGGACAGCCGCAGTATGTTCAATCGTTTACGCTATACCTTTCGCATCCTTCAAAAACTGCTCAATTCCCTTGTCCGTAAGCGGATGTTTCGTCAGTTGTTGGATAACCTTGAAGGGCACTGTCACAATATCAGCACCGATCATCGCTGATTCAAAAATATGAATTGGATGACGTATGCTAGCCACTAATATCTGGGTATCAAAACTGTAGTTCTGAAAGATTTGCCTCATCTGGCCAATCAGATCCATTCCATCCTGGCTGACATCATCAAGTCTACCCACGAACGGAGAAACCAAAGTTGCCCCCGCTTTAGCCACAAGCAGAGCTTGCAAGGGCGAAAAGACCAAAGTAACATTTGTTTTAATTCCTTCCGCCGCGAAGCGTCTAACTGCAATCAATCCTTCATCGCACATTGGCACTTTCACAACGACATTGTCATGAATCTTGGCCAACTCGACTCCTTCTCTGTACATCTCATTTGCCTCGAGAGAAAGAACCTCCGCCGACACCAAACCGTCGACCTCCTGACATATCTCCTTGATAACCACACTGTGTGGTTTTCCGGTCTTTGCGACCAAAGTGGGATTTGTCGTGACTCCATCAACGAGACCACGCTTATTCGCCTCTCGAATTTCATCGATCATTGCAGTATCAATAAAAAATTTCATTCCCTTCTCCTTCAGAAGCGATTCATTGGGCTAACATTTAAGGCCCCTTAATTCAAAAATCAAGAAGGGTTTTCCCTTGCGCGTAAAACCTGCCCCATTGCTCGTCATGAAACTTTCGCGTTAAAGTGTAGAGGTTTTCCTTCAAAACGGGATGAAAGTAGTCTCCCCAAACCTCAGCTGATAGCAAAATGAATTCTGGGCGCCGATGAAGTTCGGGATGAGGCAAAGTGAGCTCAGGAGTCATAACAGCCTCATCATCAAAAGCCAGCAAGTTTAGACTCACACTTCGCCGCAAAACCTCACTTCGGTATTTGATTTCAATTTTCCGCAAAAAGTTCAGCACAGCCATAGGATCCTGCGTCGTAGAGGCCATTAGAACAGCGGCCAATCCATCAAATTTTTCAACTCGCTTCAGTTCATGGATATGTTCAGGGTGATTGATTTCGCCTGAAACTCTGTAGATTGAAGAAGACGACAAAACCTCGGCCTCAGTCCTTAACTCCACGACAATTTTCTGCATCAAAAGGGAACCCTCAGAGGAAAACACTCTAATCCCTATCAAGGCCGTATGAATTTCCTCAATCATTTCCCTGCCGCTTCCCGCAATTCCAACATATCGCTAACACCATACAAACCAGCCTTCTGATTCAGTAACCAGGAGGCACAACCTATAGCTCCTCGCGCAAAAATCCTGCGATTCAGGGCGGTATGTTCAAATACCAGGAGTTCCTCCTCAGCCATAACCCAAACTTTGTGAATACCAAATATTCCCCCGCCTCTTCCGGATAAAGGCTCGGGCAACTTTCTGCCCAAGGTATTCTCCAGCTTGTCCTGAATCAGGACGGCCGTTCCGCTCGGCTTATCAAGCTTTTATTATGATGAAACTCCTCTACTTGAAAATCATAGGCACTCAATGTTCGCATCTTTCCCAATAATTCAAGAAGAACATTTACACCAAGACTCATATTTGCGGACCACAGAACCGGAATTGAACGAGCAGCCCGATCGAGTTCTCGATAATCTTGATCGCAAAGCCCAGTTGTGCCACTGACGAAAGGCACCCCATTCTGAACTGACCACAACAGGCCCTCTCTAAATAATTCCAAAGATGAAAAATCGATCACAACGTCAATATCCAGATGAGGAGGAAAACTTGCTTTACCTGCCTGCCTATCCAATTCAGAACCTAGCTCCAATAAACTATTTTCCTTCAATAAGGAGAGAATCTCCTGTCCCATTCTCCCTCGCGAACCAGTAACTAAAACCTTTTTCTTAGACATCAAACCAACCCCGTCTTTTTCATCTCTTCAAAAAGATTTGCGGCTGAATGCGAACTCATGGCTACCAGGGGCAATCTCATTTCTGGAGAATCAATGATTCCCATTTTAAAAAGTGCCATCTTGACTCCAATCGGATTGCTTTCTGAGTAAAGTGCCTTCAACAATCCTGAATATTTCAAAAAACTCTCCTTAGCTCTGAAATCGCCTTCAACTGCAGCGCTCATCATTGCGATGAGTTCTGCGGGAATAAGATGAGAAACAACTGAGATGACTCCCCTTCCGCCTTCTACCGCTAATTCCACACAGGAAAAATCATCACCCGAAGTAACAAAAAAAGCCCTTTGCGCACTTTCTTAAAATCTGACGACCCAATTCAATATCTCCACTCGCCTCCTTCACTCCAACAATATTCTCAATCTTAGATAAGGAACCTATTGTTTCCAAACTTATCGCCGTAATTGTCCTGCTTGGCACATTATATAGAATGAGAGGAATCTGAATGGCATGAGCGACAGCTGAAAAATGTGAAACAAGACCCTCTTGCGGTGGCTTGTTATAGTAGGGCGTCACGACGAGCAAGCCATCCGCACCCCACGATTCGGCCTCCTTTGAAAACTCAATCGTTTTACGAGTGCAATTGGAACCAGTCCCCACGATAATGACGGATTTTTCACCGACCTCATTTCTCACAAATCGATATATTTCTTTCACTTCATGATGATCTAGAGTTGGACTTTCTGCAGTCGTGCCATTCACTATAAACTTGGCTATTCCATTTTTGATTTGGTGTTGAACAATCTTTCTTAAGGAAGAAAAATCCACTGCTCCTTTCTTAAAAGGTGTTACCAGAGCCGTCACAACCCCAAAAAAACTATCGGGTTTCATCTTCTTCCTCCTCTTCAGACTGATTTTTTTCCCTATTAATAGGGGACAAGCCGGGATAATTCATTCCCTCAGTTGCCCGAATATAGGACGGTTTTCCTCTTCCCAACTCCACAGGACTCTCTGGAGGAAGGGGATCACCTTTGACCCCGCATCCGACACTGCAGATAGACAATATTGCAATTCCAAAAATCAAACAGGGCAGACCTTGAAATGGCCTCATCTATTCGGGTCTCCCTTGGCAAGAATATCCTCTACCGTCTGAACATGCTCACAGATTTGAGGCTCATAGATATATCGTCGTCGCACCAAATGGTCACACTTTTTACATAAACTCACATACTCTTGCCCTCGCGCCCTCTTCTCATCAGGATCTGTTGCTTGTAGAAACAGATAGTAATGTGGCTCGGGAAAGTCGGAATGTTCCACAGATATCTGGCGCAAGGCTTTAATCGAAGGCTTTGATCTATGGTGTGCGGCCAAAATCCTAAACCACGCGACAGCTTGCCCATAATTTTTATCCAATTCACCAAGTTCCGAATCCCATCTTTTTTGGAACAGCGTGCTCTGCCCCGTGCAAATCTGTGATCTCAACTGAACGAGTTTCAGCATCTCATCATAAGGCTGCAGAGCGATTGACTGTGCTGCAAATTTCTCGGCTTCTGCACAATCTCCTTGTGCCAAAAGAGCTCTTACCCTCGCTGAAAAAATAGCTGTATTTTCCGGCTCCAGGTCCTGTGCTTCTCGATATCTTTCCAAAGCTTCTCTACTCCTTTTGGCATAGAGATTGGATTCTCCCAATTCAAAAATTGCCAGGGCCTTGTCGCTGAAGAACTGCCTTGAAAGCTCATTTAAAGCAACTTTGACAGTTGTCCTCTCTCTCATCGAAGTCCTTGGATTATTGAGCGCAAGAATAAGCTGGTTCTGGGCTTGAAAACGTTCTCCACGAAGGGACATTGCGCGACTTTGATCAATTATTTGCTTTACTGAGAGATTTTCTCCGACGTTAAGAGCGATCGCGGTCATGTTAATTGAAATGAAAACGGCGAGCCAAATGAGCCTCGCCGTCAAAAAAAAAATAAAAACTCTAGTCATCATTTTTTATCAAAACTAGTCAGCTCCAATTTTACCTCACCCATCGCGCCGGGTGCTACTTGCTTGATCAGACCCATGATTGGAACGATAGATGGGTTGATCCACGCCTCAGAAGTTTCGTTTTTGCTTATATCCTTAATGCGAGCGTAGATGCAATCAAAAGTTCCAGCTGGAACGGTCACTCTGTCCTGTTTTGTTTCCTCAACTTCGGTTTCACCTGGCTCGGGCGGTTGCTCTTTCTTTCCATTAACTCTTAATTCCAAGATCTTTCCCGTTTGCTTATCGATATAGATTTCAACTTTTTGCTTTCCCATAAATCCGAGATCCATATCTTGATCAAGCCAAAATCCAACCGTCGTCTCTTCCCGAACTGTCATGACGGCTGTTCCCTTGATAAAACCCATGTCGATATTATAGCTGGCCCGTTCTCCCTTCTTCCAAGGCAATCCCATCGTTTCGGCATCACTCATCAAATTTTGCTGAAGTTCACCGTATGAAAAAATAGGCGTCTCGATGAGGTTTGCGTTGGCGTGAATCCCGATCATTAACATTGCGCTGACTAATAGACTTCTCATTTAAATCCTCCTTGAGTTTGTAAAGCTATCGAATCATAGGATTGCCTGCGAGAGCAAGCATCCATAAGCACGCACGAGTATCTGTGGCCTAGACCAAAGGCGAGGTTCGTGCCATCAAGCTGTGGGGCCAACTAGAACTTGACGCGGCTTGCTGCCACTCGAAGGCCCTATAACTCCCTCGGCCTCGAACATTTCAATCAGGCGCGCCGCACGTGGATAGCCAATTCTAAATCTTCGTTGGATGAGAGAGGCACTGATTTCTTTTAATCCTGCAACATACGCCAAAATTTCATCATAGCGTTCATCAAAGTCGGAGTCCGCACTTTGATTGCCATCGAACTCGTCAGATAAATCGTATCCACCACCATTGCCCTCAAGAATTTTCATCGCTAACGGATCAAATACGGGCTCACTCTGAGTGGCCCAATGTTCTGTGAGCTGACTCAATTCAGCCTCACTGACGTAGGCACCATGATGACGCTCGGGTTTTGCTACTCCAGGCGCTAAATAGAGCATGTCTCCTCTTGTAAGAAGCCTTTCCGCACCGCTTTCATCGAGAATAATTCGAGAATCCATCTTACTTGCAACTTTGAAGCTCACCCTGCCCGGAATATTTGTTTTTATCAATCCGGTTACAACATCACGACGAGGACTCTGCATGGCCAGAATAAGATGAATACCGCAAGCCCGAGCCATTTGAGCCAATCGCACAACCGAATTCTCGACATTGGATTTATCAACGGCCATTAAGTCTCCAAATTCCTCCACGACAATGACGAGATAGGGCTGAACTTCATAATAGTAATCATCGAGCCTGGCTGCCCCGCTTAATTCCGAATGAAATTTCTCATGTTGCGCTAACTCTGGCACACTCAATTTGCTCACAATCTCATTAAACGCCTCAAGACCTCGAGCGCCAAACTTTGACATTGACCGATATCTTTTTTCCATTTCTCGAATAGCCCACTTAAGAGCTCCCACGGCTTTTTGAGGCTCTCGGATGGGAGGCATGATGAGGTGAGGGCAGTGGCTAAAAGCAGCCAGATCCACTTGCTTTGGATCAACTAAAATGAGTCGCAGTGTTTTAGGTGAATGACGAAACAAGAGACCCGCCAAGAACCCTACCACAAACACTGACTTCCCAGAGCCCGTCGAGCCGGCCACAAGCATGTGAGGCATTTTTCTAAGATCCACTACCTTTGGTTCACCGTCGGCCTGGCGACCCAGAGCGATCGGCAATTTCATTTCTTCATCCCAAAACTCCTCTTGCATCAAAATATCCTTGAGAAACACTGTTTCACGATGAGGATTCGATGTTTCAATTCCAACAACGTCCCGACCTGGTATTGGAGCAATGATGCGGACCGATTCACTGCTTAACGCCAAGGATAAATCGTCCGCCAAATCAGTTATTTTGCTGATTTTGACGTCGGCAGCGGGCTTAAATTCAAACATTGTAATGGCGGGACCCGGTTTGATTCCAACGACGTTTCCGCGTATTGAAAATTGCCCAAGCTTATCAATCAATATTTTTGCTTTGATTTTGACTTCTTTTTCATCCAATTGATTTCTTCCGGGAGGTGGATCTGCCAGTATCGACAACTTCGGAAGAGACCAATTCTCAACTCGTTCAATGGTTCTTTTGGAAACACCACCATTGTGTCTCTTTGCCACATTTGTTGTTCTGTTGACCAAAAAGCCAGACAGTGCAGGTTCTTCCGTCTGGTTTTCACCCAGTTTTGCGGAAAAAAGGGAGTTATCAACTTTTTTTGAGGCTTCGGTTACAAATAATTTCACGGGTGATTTCTGAGGCAAAGGCGCTGCAAATTTTCCGCTCTCATTTCTTATTGCAAAGAGCGATCTTACCCTTCCTTCAGGGGCTTCTTTTTCTCCCTTTAAAAATATGTTGGCACCTACTGGCTCTCCAGTATGAGAATCACGAAGCGAGGGCAGGAATTTCAAACTCAGTAAGCCCCTTAGTTTCTTCCTTGATTTCGTGGCAATAAGCTTGAGAAAGGCCGATGGAAGAAAAAGCAAATCCTTCAATGTTTGTTCGGAATAGAAAATCAATAAAACGGCGGTTGCTGTCCATAAAATGACTGCCACTCCGGCAAAGTTGAACATCCTGACCAGGCCTTTTGAAACCATCATTCCCACCAAGCCAGCCGCGGGAATCTGTTGCGCAAACATTCTTGTATTAGGAAAATAGAGCCCTATCAAAGAGCAACTTGTAGCAAACAGAAGGATCGACCAAACCCAGCGGCTGCCATTAAATTTGGTCTCTCGGTTTAAGAAGCAAATCCATGAAATTCGAAAAAAGGAGATCACGATAAGCCAAGCGGAGGCTCCCAAACATTGATAAAAAATATCAGACATGAAAGATCCAAAGTAGCCGCAATAATTAGCTACCTTATGAACGCTCCCAGTTGAGTTAAATGAGGGATCCATGGGGTGATAGCTCATCAATGCAAGGGCCACAAACACGCCGGCCGCCAACCACACGAGTCCCAGAATATCACCCCTAAATTTCTTAAATAAATGATTCATTCCAATAGCTTATGGTATATTTTTCTAGCTTGCCAGTCTGGATTTGACTTTTCGATTGAGGAGACTGAAAACGGATACCCTCAAGCTGGTTTATCGCTCCGCTCTGACTGTCCTTTCGTCCAGCTCTATGGAGAGAAGTTGAACAGATGGACGATTTAATAAAGATCAATGAGATATTTTTCAGTATTCAAGGTGAATCTTCGCTCGTCGGGTGGCCAACCGTTTTCATTCGCACATCTGGCTGCCATTTGCGATGCTCTTACTGTGATACTAAATATGCCTACAACGAGGGCAAGCTCATGGGATTGGACGTGATCATTGCACAGGTGAAGTCCTTTCAATCCCGCCACGTCTGCGTAACTGGAGGCGAACCTCTTTTGCAAAAAAGTTCCTTGAAGCTCATGAAACAGCTTTGTGATTTGGATTATATTGTGTCCCTTGAAACAAGCGGGGACCTAAGCTGCTTGAATGTTGATAAACGCGTTAAGAGAATCATTGATGTCAAAACACCCGACAGCGGCGAACCTCAGGCCTTCTGCCCAGAAAATCTTCAGTTGCTGGAAGACGTCAATTCCGAATTCAAATTTGTTATCTGTTCGGAGGAGGACTTTGAATGGGCCGAAAGATTTGTACGCAGAACTGGACTGGAGATGGGATCCCGCGTTTTATACAGCCCATCATATGGAAAAGTCTCAGAAAAATGGCTTGCAAATAAAATTCTTTTTGGGAAATCAAGTGCGCGGTTGCAATTGCAATTGCATAAGTATATTTGGAAGGACACAGAGCGAGGTGTCTAACTAGAGCTTGTTCTGCTTTTTTTATTGTTTCGTGTTAACCGGGGGGTGGGGATTCGCATGGCACCGAACCTCAATAGTTCAAATCATTTGTTCGTGGCCAATCTTCAGTCTGTAAGTCTTGAGAGATTAGTGAAGAGCAAGCTTGAGGTATTTTTCGCTCAGCAACGCGATGCTCAAATCGAGCTGAATGATTTCTACAGAATTTACCTGGAACAGGTTGAAAAACCTCTTCTGGAGGAAGCGCTACGTGCTAATTCTGGCAATCAAGTCCGTACTGCAAAAATGCTTGGCATAAACCGCAACACTCTCAAGAAAAAGATTGATACTTATAAGATTAGAATTAGAAGTATGAAACATTCAGAAACTTAATGTACGAGTATCAGCGGGTTCTGTTAAAGATTGCAACCTGAATTGGCCCGCGCCTTGATGTTAAAACAGAAAGAAAATAGTCGAATCTTCGGTAGGGTCGAGGTTATTTTGTTTTTATTTTCCATTCTATTTTTGAACACTAGATCTCTTTTGGAAAAAGGGGATTTGCTTAAGTGATTGATAAGAGAATTCCACCACAAAATATGGAGGCAGAACAGGCCATCCTAGGAGGCTTGCTCCTAGACCCACCCGTTTGGGATGAGGTCTCTGAAATTGTGTCTGAAATGGACTTCTACAAACCTAGTCACCGGCGGATCTATGCCTGCCTCAAAGAAATGAACCGAAAAAACTTGCCGACGGATTTGGTTACCGTTGGGAATTGGCTAAATGACAGGGGAGACCTGGAGTCTGTCGGTGGAATTCCCTACCTGGCTGAGTTAATTGAACAGACTCCCACGTCTGTCAACATAGGGAATTGGGCCAAAATTGTTCATGATAAGGCTCTTTTGAGAAAGGTTATTCAGCTTAACCAACAGTTTGTTCAGAAAGCTTTTGATCAGGACTTCGAGGATCTACCCGCTTTTATCAATAATTTGGAATCCGAGGTTTTTGCTCTTGCCCAAGAGAAGCATAACACGGGTCTTGTGCAGGCCAATGAAATTGTGAAGGGCAGCTTAGAAAGATTAGAAGGCCTTTACGGAAAAAATTTGAGTGTAACAGGCGTGTCCTCTGGCTGGCCTGAGTTAGACGATTTAACCAGCGGATTTCAACCGGGAGAGTTGTGTATTATCGCCGCTCGACCCTCGATGGGAAAAACTGCTTTTTGCTTGAATTTGGCCACTTACGCCGCGATTCACAACAAAAAGAAGGTCGCTTTTTTTTCGGTGGAGATGAGCTCTGAGTCAGTCATGATGCGTCTTCTTTCTACTGTTGCCCGCATATCGATGAGTGATCTGCGGGTCGCTCATATCGCAGACGATGGATGGCCAAAACTGATCAATGCCGCAGCCCAAATAAGTGAATCCAGTTTGTTTATCGATGATTCGTCAGGAATAAGTCCTTTTGAGATTCTCTCAAAATGCAGGCGTCTTAAAGCCCGCCAGGGAATCGACATGATTATCATTGATTACCTCCAACTCATGAGTCTTAAGTCAAAGGTAGACAATCGCGAGCGCGAAGTTTCTGAAATTTCCAAAACTCTCAAAGCTATCGCAAAGGAACTGAAGATCCCAGTCATTGCATTAGCTCAATTGAATCGTGGGGTCGAGGCACGACAAAATAGACGACCTCTGCTTTCGGATCTCCGCGAGTCAGGATCCATTGAACAGGATGCCGATGTCATTATGATGCTTTATCGAGAGGACTATTATGAAAAGGACAATTCCGACATTCGGGGTGTTGCAGAAGTCATTATTGCAAAGCAGCGTAACGGCCCCACCGACACCGTAAAACTCCTGTGGAAACCTGAGTTTGGAGAGTTTCGCAGTTTCGAGGAGAGAGCAAGGGGACCTATGCCCCCAATTCCCGACGAACCAAATCGGGGCAGAGAGGGAGGCTCTCGCGGCTCATTTAATCCCCGTTCTCCAAATTCAGCAGAAAGTGGAAAGCCTAGAAACTACGCCCCTGGTGGAAGTGTTTAACAGAATAACGAATTAGCTTATTAGATCCGCTGCTGGATTAGCGTCTAGAACTCCTCAAGATTGCCTTTCCTTCCTTGCTCGATTGACTACCAGGTTGTTCTAATGATCTTTTGAGGGAGGGCGTTCATGTGAAAGGTTCTGAGCTTCTAAAAGCTATAGCCGAAGCGACTGGACTTCCCACCAACCTCATACTTTCTGAATTGAAAAAACTAGTACAGAAAGAACATGATCCGATTGAACAATTAACGCTCGACGATCTCCGAGAAGTTTTGGCTGACTATCTTCAGGATATACTAACAGAAGCCAAAAACACTTCTCGATAAAACACCGTTCATACTATATATCGGTTTTCAATTAAACCTATTCGCGCTCGACGTTAATAGAAATCTCAGCTTCCAGGCCATCGCCAAGCTTCACGACTGCCTTGTGCTGTCCCAACACTCGAATTTGCTCTTCGACGTGGATATCCTTCTTGTCCACTTCAATTCCGCTCTTTTCAAGCTCTGTTGAAATTTCTAAAGTCGTGACACTTCCAAATAGCTTTTCCGTTTCTCCTGCCGCGCGCTTAAAAGTGACAGTTATCCCCTGAAGTTTATTAACTATTTCTTGTCTCTCAGTTTTTGCCTTTTTCTTCTTAATTTCCGCAATCTTGCTGAGATGGGCCCATTCCTTCTCGCGCTTCTCTGTGGCTTCTATGGCAAGTCTACGAGGAAAAAGAAAGTTCCTCGCGAAACCATTTTTTACAGAAACCAGATCGCCTATTTTCCCTAAATCCTTCACATCTTTTTGTAAGATGACTTTCATACTAATCTCCATCTCTCAAAGAGTCTTATTAATTTGCTTTGTTCGCCTTTCAAATCTATTACGAAAATCCATCCAATAATCAATTAATCCCACCACACTAACTATAATGAAGAGTTGCAAAATCAACAGAATTGTCCATACCACTCTCCAAAATGCCGACAACTTCATTTTATCGAAGAGCGACGTAAACACAGCCAGTCCCTGAAAAAAATAGAGAAGGACGCAAACATTTAAGAAGTTGATAGCAAGAACCTGAGTCCATTTGAAGTCGGATTTCAAAAAACTCCCTAGAAGGGAAACAATAGTAATCCAAACAAAGGCATCTGGAAGACGAAAATGCTTTAGATATGTAAGTCCCGATTCTTCCGCTTTTCCAGCCCATTCCCTGATGCGTGGTTCAGTCACCAAAAGCAGAGCGGAAGCAAGCAACAAAAGAACGACAACCCCCGAGGGGGCCTGCAACAGGACGTCCTCAACTCCTAAATTGAAATCCCCCCTAAAGAGAGCGACTCCCTCAAATTTTGATTTAACGGATCCAAGCAATAAAAGATACCAGCCCTTTCCCATCCTCAATGTCCAAAAAACAAAACACAAACTCCCAATAATACTTGTGAGCGAAACGGCCACAGCCGCACTTGAGAGCGGACTCCACCTGCTCTCTAGCAACTCGCTATAAAAACCCACCAGAAGTGTTAAAAGGAGAAAAACGATGGCAATTGGCTTCCAACCCAACCCAAACATAACGAGACTCAGGCCAACGGTTAAAATCCAAAACAGAAAACGGCCCATCACTAAGCGCAACACCCTGAGCGGAGGCGCTCCCAAAACAACCGTCACAGTCGTCATGACTACCGCCCACAAAGCCAAAAAAGAGGACCTAAAGATCATCCTCCTAAATAGAGCCACATTGTCTCCTCATAAAATAGATTAGGTGAATTCTCTGCTCGTTTACTTAAAAACGCTCTCTCCGTTGAGTCCCAGCGGCCTTACGCTGCTGAATTTTTACCTCTCGCTCTTTTTCGCGATTGGCCGTCTCTTGTAAGGCATCCCTGTAACGCTCTAAATATTTTGTTAGATTCTCGCGATCATCCAATCGCAGATGCATAAATCGCAACACTCTTTCATTGATTTTCATCGTTCGCTCAAGTTCGGCAATAACATCTCCATCCGCCTCAAATGTCGTATGAAAATAGATGCCCATTGTATTTTTCTTTATTTGATTGGCCAAACGACGCTTTCCCCAAGTATCGAGGTGATTAATTTTTCCCCGAAAACTCGCGATTGTTCCCGCATTCTTCTTCAAAATGGCTTTTTGTTCCAATTCAGTGCAATCCGGGTGAAGAATCACGACACCTTCATAC
The DNA here is from genome assembly GCA_016714165.1 of Bdellovibrionales bacterium. Lineage (NCBI taxonomy): Bacteria > Pseudomonadati > Bdellovibrionota > Bdellovibrionia > Bdellovibrionales > Bdellovibrionales bacterium. The sequence continues at coordinate 1,138,491 of JADJNU010000002.1, read as the reverse complement.
TTCTTCAAAATATTTTCCTGAGCTACCGTCACGTAAGATATCCTTTCGGTTAATGGCCCTCGTCTAATTACGAGAGCAAGGATGATAAGTAAAAACTACGGTGACCATCTCTAACATGCTTGATGCCCAACGACAAGAGCTCCCTCACCTCAACTTCGGGCCTGAAATTATCGAAATTTATTAATATTTCTAATTACTTGGATTATATTGGGTCATGGAACTCGCTTTTTTTGTTTTAAAGGGTCCCGCCAAGGGGCGGCTTTTCCACATCCATCCAGGAGCCACTGTTGGCCGTTTGGAGGGAGACGTCGCCCTTTCCGATCAAAAGGTCTCAAGTAAGCACGCTCGGGTAGAGAAGGACAATCAAGGAGCTTTGACTCTCATTGACCTTGGGTCCACGAACGGCATCAAGATAGATGGGCAAAAGGTCGGGTCTATCAAGCTCAATCCAGGTTTGCGCATCCAGCTCGGAAGTTCCCTGATTGAGGTGCAAATCTACACGCCTGGTGCCCTTCCAAAGAACTCTCAAGAACCTCTCTCCAGCCAAAATGAGAAGTCTGGCAGCGAAAGAGCGGAAGGAGAAATTGAGGTTATCTCAAAAGTCAAAGCTCAGCCCCAGGCTTCAGAAGAGAAAAAGCAGCTAAAGTGGAATGAAATCGCAGCTGAATTTCTTAAATCTAAGAAGAATAAGATCAAAAACCGCCCAAAACTTCTCGTCCCGTTTAGTCCACCCCTCATACTGACTTTTGTGCGGGGACTCCAATTCGATACAACCTGGTACCTCGGATACGGACCTCGAACTGCTGGAGCTGAGTCCTTTGATATGCCTATTCTCGAAACAGGCGCTCCAGGTCTTTGCTTTGAAATATGGCCCACGCCTCAAGGTCCTACATTTAAAACCCATCACCCCAATATCGTTTTGCTAAATAACAAACCCATTGCCAATGCACACTTGAAATCAGGAGATATGATCTCTATATTCGACTGTCAGATTAAGATGGGTTTCGATGAAAAAATTCAGTAAGAGCACAGGATATTTCAAAAGCTTTGACGGAACTCGAATCTATTTTGAGGTTCGCGGCAGCGGCAAACCTTTGATTCTTGCCTACGGGATCGGTTGCCTCATCAACCACTGGCAACACCAAATTAAATATTTCTCCAGAAGCTACCAAACAATTACTTTTGATTACCGAGCTCACCATTTGTCCGAGACTCCCGCCGACCGTAAGGATCTTAACGTAGATGGGATGGCCAGAGACATTCGAGGCCTCCTCGATCACCTGGAAATAGACCAGGCGAGCCTCTGGGGTCACAGCTTTGGAGCGCAGGTAATTACTCGGGCCTATGACATGTTCCCGGAATCCATTGCCAATATGATTTTTATAAACGGCTTTGTGACCGATCCAATCAAAGGGATGTTTGGCAATGATTTGGCCAGTTCCGTATTCACCTTCTTCAAAGCTGGTTATAAGACCTTACCAGAAACCATATCCTATATCTGGAAACGAGCTATCAACAATCCCGTGGCCATTCAAGCTTTGACTCTTGCAGGCGGATTCAACTTAAGCTTGACGAGCCTGAAGGATATCGAAATCTATGTTCGTGGTATCGCTTCAATGGACCTTGACTCATTCATCACGATATTTGAACAAATGATGAAGTTTGACGGCCTTCCAATTCTGGAGAGAATCGACTGCCCAGTTTTAATCATTGCCGGAAGCAAAGACACCGTAACGCCCTTGAAATTTCAAGAAGAAATGAACCGTCGAATTTGCAATAGCCAACTTTTAGTAGTTCCCTACGGCTCTCATTGCACACAGTTGGACATGCCGGAATTTGTAAATCTCAGGATTGATAAATTCTTGAAGGAAAACGGTCACTTTTCAAAATAATTGCTAAATGATCAATATTTCAATGAGACAAAAAAGAATCGATTCATTATTTAAAGGCTATTGCTTTAATATCGAATCCATACCTACCAACGCTATTATCACTCTTTATCGTTATGATCATTGTGTCTCCGTTGATCACTGGGGAGAAAGTATCTTCATTATCTCCTGACCATGAACCGACAATTGTTCCGTTCTGATCGCTAAATGTCACCACATCATAGTTTAATTCAGTTTCAAATTTTGAAAATAGAACAGCTATCTTATTTGCTCCTGGGCGACTGATTTTCCAGGTCTCAGAGTAATTATCCGCGTAAGGATGAGGTGAAGAAAGGGAATACGATTCCTGCATCCAGTAAAATGGGTCCTCCACATCTGGCTGATGGGGCGTTTGGGTAATAGCATGATAAGCATTTACCATCCCAGATATGACTTTATTCCTCAGCCTGCGGCTTGGTTTGGCAAATGAAATTAATCTATTTTTTAGTTCAATGCTATTCAAGCCCATGTCTGAGGCCAAAAGGAGGGCCGCAACTCCTGAGACGTGGGGTGCCGCCATAGAGGTTCCGGACCAAGACTCATAACCAGATGGCGTTGTGCTAAAGATATTCACTCCAGGCGCGGCCACATGAACTGAGGCTTTGCCCCAATTGGAAAACTCTGCCAGTTCTCCTTTGTTGTCCACAGCAGCGACCGAAATAATATTTCCCACGCTGTAACTCGCAGGGTAGGAAGGTTTGATATCGGTATTCAAAGATGAATTACCAGCTGCTGCGACAAAAAGTACACCCGCTTTTTCAGAACGCTGAATGGCTTCCTCAAGAGCTTTGCTGTACCCTCCACCACCCCATGAATTATTCATGATATTTGCGCCCATGGTGGTCGCATAATCGATGGCCTCTACAGCATCTGCTAAATTTCCAGACCCATCTGCCCCAAGAAATTTCACGGCCATGATCTTCACATTCCACGCTACGCCCACTATTCCCAGATTATCATCTCCTTTGGCCCCAATCGTTCCAGAACAATGGGAGCCATGGCCATGATCATCTCTGGGCTGACCATCTTTGTTCGCAAAATCATATCCATGCACATCATCCACGAATCCATTGTTGTCATCGTCCACGCCCGGAATACCATTTTGTTCCTGAACGTTCACCCACATGTTGGGACTCAAATCAGGCAGAGTTTCATCCACTCCCGTATCGATCACAGCAACGACAACGGCGGAGGAACCAACCGTCAAATTCCAGGCACTTTCAACGCCAATATCGACACCGGATATCCCCTCCGTACCCGCAGAATCGAGTTGTCCCACATTGATCAACCCCCATAATTTTGACAGCTCAGGGTCATTGGGAAGCCGGTTTATTTTATATATATAGTTTGGCTCTGCATATTCGACAAAAGGGCTTTCAGATAATTTCTGAAGGGCCGATGAAGCTATTTCGATCGCAGGTCTTCGCACCAGTACGGAGCCCGATTGTGAAGACAAATAGCGAATGGGGCCACCCAACTTTTGACTCAGAACACTTGGTGCCAACAACGAATAAGGTTCTGTATCCAACATCCCAAATTAGACTTAAGTATGACGAAAATAAAATAATAACTGTGGAAAATTCTGTGGGTTAATGTTGACTGAGTGTCTGGCAAAAGCCAAAAAAGGAGGCATCCCGATATGCGATTTCCAGATCCTGCCAAATCATCTGCCTGAACTATCGTTCTAGAGCTGAACCAATCAAAAATTGGCGATTCATTTGAGCAATGTTCTCAAGAGAGATATCTTTTGGGCAGGCTGCGGCACAGGCTCCTGTATTCGTGCATCCGCCAAATCCCTCTTTATCCATCTGCCTCACCATATCTAGAACTCTTCCGTGCTTTTCAACTTCGCCCTGTGGAAGAAGAGAAAGATGAGCCAATTTTGCCGAGACAAAGAGACTTGCAGAAGCATTGATGCAAACCGCAACACAAGCTCCGCACCCGATACAGGTCGCAGCCGAAAAAGAGCGATCCGCCCTATCCTTACCGATCGGTATGGCGTTGGCATCCTGCGCACTTCCCGTCGAAGTTGATATATACCCGCCTGCGGATATAATTCGATCAAATGCAGATCTATCAACCATTAAGTCCTTTACGACAGGAAAGGCCTTTGCCCTAAATGGTTCGATAACAACAGTATCACCATCCTGAAATCGACGCATATGCAGCTGACAAGTGGTGGTGCTCCCATCCGGTCCGTGAGGGTTACCATTGATAACCAGAGAGCAGGCTCCACAGATTCCCTCCCTGCAATCATGATCAAATTCAACAGCTGCCTCCCCGATTTTTACTAACTGCTCATTCATCACGTCGAGCATCTCCAAGAACGAAGCGTCTGTTGAAATATCCTTCAATTCATATTCCATAAAATAGCCCTTATCTTCAGGACCATTTTGCCTCCACACCTTCAGCTTTAAATTTATATTTTTTGTGAAGTACCGCCCACATTTCTCTCCTGTAGTCTTAATATTCTAAATTACTTATAACTACGAGTTGATAATTTCACATGCTCAAACAAAAGAGCCTCTTTATGTAAACTCCAATGCATCTTCCCTCCATCTTGGGAGTAATCCCAAGCGGATACATGACAAAAATTTCCATCGTCGCGCATCGCTTCATTTTCGGGAGTTTGGTACTCCTCTCGAAAATGTCCTCCACAAGATTCATTTCTCTCTAAGGCATCTAAGGCCATCAACTCGCCCAGTTCTAAGAAGTCTGCCACGCGGCCCGCCTTTTCAAGTTCAGAATTCTTAAAGGTGGGTTCACCGGTCACCTTCACATCTTGCCAAAAACGGTCTCGAAGACGTCGGATTTCCAGGCCAACCTGCTTCAGCCCAGCCGCCTTTCTCGACATGCCTACATGCTCCCACATCAAATGTCCCAACTGACGGTGGAAATCATCAACAGTGCTGGACCCCTTTATTCTCAAAAGGCGATCATACCTTTGCGTCACTTCCTCTCGGCTTGCTTTAAAAGCTTCATGATTTTCATCGATTTTGGGTAGTTTGGTCGATGCCAAAAAATTTCCAATCGTATAGGGAATCACAAAGAAACCATCCGCAAGCCCCTGCATCAGCGCGGAGGCACCAAGTCTGTTGGCGCCATGATCCGAAAAATTAGCTTCTCCCAAAACATGAAGTCCCGGAATTGTACTTTGCAAATTGTAATCAACCCAAAGCCCCCCCATTGTATAATGAACGGCTGGATAGATTCTCATGGGCACGGAGTACGGATTTTCTCCAGTTATTTTCTCATACATTTGAAAGAGATTGCCGTACTTTTCGGCAACTGCAGCTTCTCCCAAACGATCGACGGCATCTTTAAAATCTAGGTATACAGCAATCCCGGAGGTCCCCACTCCACGCCCCTCATCAACGCGAAATTTGGCCTGCCGAGAAGCAACATCGCGAGGCACAAGATTTCCGAAGCTAGGATAAATTCTCTCTAAATAATAATCACGTTCGGCGAGAGGTATTCCTTGAGGTTGTCGCTTATCGCCTTTCTGCGCAGGAACCCAGACTCTGCCGTCGTTACGAAGAGACTCGGACATCAGAGTCAGCTTTGACTGATAGGTTCCCGAAACCGGGATACATGTCGGATGAATTTGAGTAAAACAAGGGTTAGCAAAATAAGCCCCCTTTTTATGGCAACGCCAGGCCGCTGTAACATTTGAATTTTTTGCGTTTGTTGATAAGTAGAAAACGTTACCATAACCACCAGTGGCAAGCACCACAGCATCTGCAACATGGGATTCTATCTGACCTGTGGTCAGATTTCTCACGGTGATCCCTCTGGCTACGCCATCAACCAAAACTAAATCCAACATTTCTCGTCGCGGATAAAGGGTAACTCCACCTTCCTTCACCTGTCTCATCATGGAAGAGTAAGCCCCAATCAATAGCTGTTGACCCGTTTGGCCTCGAGCATAGAAAGTGCGCGATACCTGGGCCCCTCCAAATGATCGATTATCGAGCAGTCCTCCGTATTCCCTCGCAAAAGGAACGCCCAAGGCCACGCAATGATCAATAATTTGAGTTGAGACCTGGGCCAATCGATAAACATTGCTTTCTCGAGCGCGAAAATCCCCTCCCTTGACCGTGTCATAGAACAGACGGTAAATGGAGTCTCCATCATTACGATAATTTTTTGCAGCATTAATGCCGCCCTGAGCAGCAATTGAATGAGCCCGACGAGGAGAGTCCTGGATACAAAAGGCCTTCACATTGTACCCAAGCTCGGCCAAGCTCGCCGCCGCAGAAGCACCGGCCAGACCAGTCCCTACAACAACTATATTAAATTTTCTTTTGTTCGCTGGGTTCACCAATTTCAAACCAAATTTGTGTCTTTCCCAGGATGATTCAATCGGGCCCGAGGGTGATTTGCTATCCAATTTATTTGTGGCCATGATTAACCCCTATAGATAAAAAATACGTAAAGAGGTTGAGAGAGAAAGCCAGACATAACCACAACCCCATAAACAATCCCCATTTTCTTCAATAAAGACTGGTATCTCGGATGATGTATTCCAAGAGTTTGTAGGGAGGAGGAAACACCGTGACTCAAATGAAGGCCAAGAGCTAATAAACACACAACATACCAAGCCACGTACCCAGGCTGGCGAAAAACTTCTACGACCAAGCGGTGTAGATCACGAGCAACCACACCACCATATTCGACTTCATAGACAATTCCATATTTGAACGTAATTAAATGCAGAATCATGAACGCCAGAATCAATAGTCCCTGAACCCACATGGTTCTAGATATTAGGCCCGTGGCCTTTGGACCCGTGGCGGACATCGCGTAACGGCTGGATCGAGTCGTCCTGTTTGAAAAAGTCAGCTTGATCGCCAAACCAACGTGAAAAAAGAAGCACAACACGAGTCCAATTTCTGCGGGATAAAGAAGGGGGCTTGTCACGATGGCATGCCCATAGAGATTGTAAACCCTAGGACTGACCAAAATGAGTAAGTTACCGAGCATGTGAGCCAAAACAAACAAACTCAGACAAATCCCAGTTATTGCAACGAGATATTTCTTCCCAATATTCGAACTGATAAAACAAAATTTCTTAAGCATTCTAAAAGATCCTCGAAGGAGTTCATATTCGCGCTCCATAAACTAACTCTCCAAAGGCGAGCTGTCTATCGCTCACGAGCAACAACAGGCGAAAAAGAAGCAGAGAGTCACATAGCTCTCGTTTGCCTTTTGAAAGCCAATAAAATATAAATTCTTATTTTTTTCGAGAGGAAATGATGAAAATCTTTGTCTGCGTGAAGCAGGTTCCGGATACCGAGTCAAAAATTCGCCTGAAGAGTGACTCCTCAGGAATCGATGAGACGGGAATAAAGTGGGTATTGAATCCATACGACGAGTTTGGTTTGGAAGAGGCACTCAAGTTAAAGGAGAGCCTGCCGGGGTCTTCCGTGACGGTGCTGAGCCTAGGCCCCAAAAAGCGTGTCGTGGATGCTATTCGCACAGCTCTGGCAATGGGTGCAGACGATGGGATTCTCATTGATGCTCCTGAGTTTATCGATGGATATTTGACAGCCAAGGCCTTGGCCAAGGTCATTGCAGCCGAAGGGCCATTCGACTTAATTTTTACTGGAAAGCTTGCCATTGACAGCAATAACTCCTTCGTCAGTCAGGCCATCGCTGAGGCCCTTTCGATACCTCATGCCACTGTCGTTTCAAAATTGGTACACGAGGGAACTAGCGCCACTGTGGAGCGCGAAACTGAGGGCGGCACGCGCGAAGTCATTCAACTTAAGGGACCGTGTCTGATCGGGGCAAACAAAGGTCTCAATACTCCTCGCTACGCCAATCTTCCGGGAATTATTAAAGCCAAGAAGAAACCTGTCAAGGAAATCAGTTTGAGTGAACTTGAGCTTGAAGTAGAGGCCCAAAGGGTTTCATTTAGCTCTTTTCTTTTGCCTGCCGAGAAAGCTACGACCAAAATCCTGCAGGGAGACATGAACACGCAGGTTGCCGAACTTGTCCAACTGCTAAAAAATGAATCGAAAGTACTGTGAGGTAAATCGTGTCAGTATTCGTCTTTTGTGAATTCCAACATGGGCAGCTAAAAAAGGGTGCGCTCGAGCTACTCGGTGCCGCAAGCCAATCTGGTCGCCACGTTGTCTCTGTGGTACTTGGACCGGAAGCTCCGACGGTGGCATTTCAGACCTTTCACTATGGGGCTCAGAAGGCTCTCGTTTGCGACAGCAAAGATCTGGCACTTTATAATTCGGAAATATATGCAAACCTGTTGAGTCTAATTATTTCGGAGCACAAACCAGAACTAGTCCTCGCTTCTTCCTCTGTGTTGGCCCGAGATCTTTTCCCTCGGGTTGCTGCTCGTACCGATTCTGCTTATACGTCTGACTGCACCGAATTGAATCTGAAAGATGGGGGCCTTCATGTTCGAAGACCTCTCTATTCTGGAAAATGTTCGGCGTCTGTTAATTTCAAAAACTGCACGACAAAACTCGTATTGATGAAGCAAAATCAGCTTCCTATTTTTGCAGCTGATGTCACGAAAACAGGAGAGATCGTAACCATAAAAGTGCCCTCGTCTGACTTGAAAACTCTTGTTAAAAAGGTTGTAATGGGAACTTCAGAAAAACTCGACCTTACTGAAGCCAACATCATTGTCTCTGGAGGAAGAGGTCTGAAGGAGCCCGGAAATTTCTCTTTATTGGAGGCACTCGCAGATACCTTAGGTGCCTCCGTTGGCGCTTCTCGGGCGGTGGTCGATGCCGGCTGGGTACCTCACGGGATGCAAGTGGGTCAAACTGGAAAAACAGTAAATCCTTCCCTCTATATCGCTGTGGGTATTTCAGGAGCTATCCAACACATGGCGGGTATCATGAGCAGCAAAGTGATAGTTGCGATCAACAAGGATCCCGAAGCTCCCATTTTTCAAAAGGCAACTTTTGGAATTGTGGGCGATCTTTTTGAAGTCGTTCCCTTACTGACTGCAGAATTCAAACGGACACTGAGTTAGCTCCTTGGTGTTTAGAACAGTTCTCCTTTCCCGCCTGGCCTCGATCCTTTACCGCCTTCTGTCAGTGACATGGAGGGTTCGTGTTATAGAAGATCCTCTCTTTGTAGGCCGAAGAGAGGCTGGGTTGCCAACTCTGCTTGCCCATTGGCACGGAGACGAATTGGCCGTGTTGCATCTGGTTAGCCGCCTCCATTTGGCAACGATGACCTCGACAAGTTCCGATGGACAAATAATTGATTATGTTATTCGCCGTCTTGGTGGTGTCACCTCCAGGGGATCTTCCACCCGAGGCGGTATTGTCGCCCTGAAGGGACTCTTGCGGTTGGGAAAAACAGGAAGACCCATTTCAATGGCCGTTGATGGCCCCAAAGGCCCATTGCACCAGGTCAAGAGCGGTGTTTTTGAGATTTCAAGACTTCTTGATGCACCCATTTTTCCAGTTGGAGTCTTCTGCACAAGTGTTTTTGTTTTCAAAAAATCTTGGAATAAAGCGATTTTGCCCTGTCCATTTTCGCGAATCACCATCATATTTGGTGAGCCCCTTGGGCCAGTGAGCAAACGAGCAGACCCTCGGTCCTCTGAATTGGCAGAGCGGCTTTCTCTATCCCTTGATAATGCAAAACAGCAAGCTCTTAAATTCATTGCGGTGCCATAGGACGAGTGCTAGCGTTTTTACCTGGGAAACTAAGTTGAAAGAGGTTGGTCTATGCTTCGAAAGCGGTTTGTTTTGTCCCTTGTTTTATTTTGTTTGGGATTCAAGGCAAGCGCTGATGTCGTGGCCAAAGTCGGCAAGAAAACCATCACCACTCAAGACTTCAACGCCAAGTATGATGAGATTAAAAAACAGACTATTAATCCGCCTCCGCCAGAGTTGTTTTTAGAGGACCTCATTCGTTACGAAATCGGAGTACAGGAGGCCGAATCGAAGGGGCTTCGCAACGATCCAATTGTGTTGGAGCGAATCAACCAGGAACTTTACAAAGTTCTCATTGAAAAGGCCATCGGTGATAAGGTCAAAGCCATCAAAGTTACCGAAGATGAAATGAAAGCTCAGTACAAGAAAAATCCTGATTTCAGAATTAGCCATATTCTCATTGAATTTAAGCCCACCGCCACAGAAAAGGAAAAGGAAGAGGCCCGGAAACACGGAAAAGAGATTCTCCGTGAAGTGAAAGCAAGCAAGCGCCCATTTGAAGAACTTGTTAAACTCTATTCTGACGACTCGATAAGTAAGGAAAATGGCGGTGATATTGGCTTTCAATCTAAGGTCACTCTACTTCCTCCAATTTATGATACAGTTGTGAAGATGACCCCGGGAGAAATAAAAGGTTTGGTGGAAACACGGTACGGTTTTCATATTTTAAAACTCAACGAACGTGGGCGTTTTCAAAATGCCAACAAGCAGCACCTTCGAGCCGCCACATTTGATGAGAAGAGAAAGGCCATTTTTGACGAGTACTTTGCAAATATCAAAAAGAAATATAAAATCGAATCAAATCCGAAACTAGTTAAAAACTTGAAATGATTCAATGTGTTCGGGTAATTAGGATCCTCCATCCAACGATGAAAGCAGCAGGTTTTTTTGCGATTGCGATCTTCCTTAGTGGATGTTTCAATAGAAAATCTGAAATCACGGACAGACCTATAGTTAGAGTCAATGAACAATCTCTTTCCACCAAGGAGTTCGCAGAACGTCTGGCTTTGCGATTAAGGGATTTCGATGCAATTAGAGTCAAGGAAGTACGAGTCTTGCAGCATGCTAAAGATCAAGTCGTAAATGATTTCATAATCGAGACATTAACCAGAGATTGGGCAACAAAAAACAAAATATATGTCAATACTGAAGAACTTGAATCCGAAGTTAAATTTATCCGCGGTCAGTACCCAGATGATCTCGCCTTTCGAAGATCTCTCAGCAATGAAGGTACCACCTTCGATTATTGGCAAGAAAAAATTAAGTTCAGCCTCCTACAAAAAAAAGTACTGAGTGAAATCAAGAAGGGTATGTCTCCTCCCACAGAGGCCGAAATAAAGAGTTTTTACGACACTCATAAAGACGAATTCCAGAGCCAGGAACGAGTTCATTTGCGCCAAATTGTGCTTGACTCTGAAAGCAATGCCAAACGTATCTATGATGAGGTTCGCCGGGGTCGTTCCATCAAAGACCTCGCGATAAGTTTTTCAATTGCCCCGGAGGCCGAAAACGGTGGAGACATCGGGTGGATTGCAAAGGGAACCCTTGATATTTTTGACGCGGCGTTCTCAATGCGCGTGGGTCAAAAAAGTGAGGTCGTAAAAAGCCCTTATGGCTACCATATTTTTGAGGTTGTTGATAAAAGACGAGCAGCATTAGAAAGCTTAAAGGCGACCGAGGATAGAATAAAACGGCGCCTTGCCGAAAAGGCTGAACAGCAAGTTTACTCGGCCTGGCTAGAAGAGAGGTTGAGATCCTCCCGCGTTTTTAAGGATCAAGAGTTGATAAGAGCCCTATCAGTTGAAACGAAGGATGAATAAAAATGGGAAGAGTGATTGCAGTCACAGCTTTTATTTTCGGGGCCAATTTGTATTTAGCGAACGCCCGGGTAATTGAAAGGATTTTGGCTGTCGTAAATGATGAGATAATTATCCAAACGGATCTTGATTCTTACAGGAATAAATTAAATACCGGGGGTCTCATAGACGACGCTGTACTGAGAATTAGCGACAAGGCGGCGCTACTTTCTGATCGCAAGGCTCTGATCAACCACCTCATAGATGAACGACTTCTAGATTCGGAAGTTAAGAGTCAGGGTCTTGAAGTTCCAATTGAGAAGGTTGAGCAGGAGATCCGTTCTATTTCACGCCGAAATGGAATATCACGAGAGAATTTAAAGGTCGCTCTCACAGAGAAGGGAGTTAACTTTTCTGACTATCAGGAATTTATTCAAACAACGCTGGAACGTCAGTCGCTCATTGAAAAGGAAGTCAGCTCAAAAATTAAGATTTCTGAAGATGACATTATTTCATATTATGTGAATCATATGGGCGATAAAAATGCCAATGTATATGGATACACCTTATCACACATTCTATTTCTTACAAAAAAGGGAGAGAAAGTAGCCAGAGACAATGCCCAGATGATCATTGATAAACTGAAGTCTGGCACTGTCTCATTTGATAAACTTGCCGGTCAATTCAGCGAAGATCCAAATTTTACCCAGGGAGGCTTCCTAGGTACTTTCAAGGCGGGCGAGATGTTGCCTGAAATTGAAGCCGCAGTGAAGGGACTTGCAGTTAACGATATTACTGGAATCATTAAAACAAAGGTTGGATATCATATTGTTCAAGTGACGAAAAAAACTGTGGTCACCAACCCGAAATTCGAGGCAAAGAAGGACGAGATTCGGGGAATTTTATTTACGCAAGCCTTTAAAAGTGGACTTAGGCAATGGCTAGATGCAAAACGCAAAGATGCCTTCATTCGGGTTAACCCTTCGTGAATCGACCCATCAAGATTGTTATAACGACTGGGGACAGCGACGGTATTGGAACTGAAATCACTGCCAAGGCCCTCACAAAACTGAAACCTCAAAAAGGTATTCACTTTATTTTTTGGCGCTCTCCTCGTTGTCCAACCAAACATCTAAGACTCATTGATTCTCAATTTTCAAGAATTCGAGTGGCCACATGGCCAGAGGCCCTTCGCGTGGCACCGGGAAGTCACAAAGATATTGTGGATATTTGTTCCAACCTCCGCCCTCCTGCCTGGGTCGAGCTCTCTGCGAAAGGAAGTTTGTTTGGTCATGTTGACGCTATAGCCACTGCTCCACTTTCAAAAGTGGAGATTGTGAATGCTGGATATGATCTCATTGGACACACCGAAATTCTGAGAAAGGTTTCCGATGCCAAACACCTTTTTATGGCATTTGTTGGAAAGCGATTCAATGTTCTGCTTGTCACCGGCCATATTCCCCTCAAGGAAGTTCCTGACCAATTGAACAATGAGCTACTCAGTCAGGCAATCTCTGCCGCCAATCGCCTTCGCAAACTCATCAGCGGTTCTAAAAGGGAAAGGCCTTTAGGACTTGTTGGCCTCAACCCTCATGCCGGCGAAGGTGGAATTATTGGTAACGAAGAAGATTTCTTTTTTCAATCGGCCATCAAGGATGCTCGCCGCCATAAAATTCCTATTGAAGGCCCTCTCGTTCCAGATGCTGCCTTTTTTGAGGAAAACTGGCGCAAGTACAGTGTTTTCGTGTGTCCCTATCACGATCAGGGACTGATCCCATTTAAAATGGTCCACGGGCAAAAATCCGGCGTACATATCACTATGGGACTTCCGTTTGTTAGAACGAGCGTGGACCATGGAACGGCAAAGAATATATTTGGAAAAAATAAGGCAAACCCCAACTCTATGAGAGAGGCCATCCAGTGGGCCATCATGTTAGCCAAGCAAGCGGCTGATAGACCATCTCTCATTATTTAAGGAGTCCTACCATGCTAATGAATTCTGTGATTTTTCGTGAGTATGATATACGTGGAGTTGTAGGAAAAGACTACGATAGCCAGTTTGCGCGTGCCCTCGGCCGAGCCTACGTCAGTTATCTAATCAAGGAATGTGGCGTTAAACGAGCCAAGATCTGTATTGGCCAAGATGCTCGGCTGAGCAGTCCAGAATTGGTCCGCGAACTTTCCAGAGGGATGGCAGAGAGTGGCGCAGAAGTTTTATTATTGGGGTCTGTGACGAGTCCCATCACTTATTTTTCGACCTTTAACGTGCCTGGAGTAAATGGTGCGATTATGGTTACTGGCAGTCATAATCCTCCCGAGTACAATGGCTTCAAGATTTCAATTGGAAAGTCTACGATCTTTGGTGACAAAATTAAGAAGCTTGAAGAAATCATTAAGAAGGCTGATTTTGTTACAGGTGATGGATCTGAGAGACAATATGACATTATTCCCGAATATATCGAGAGATATAAGAAGGAATTTGGCCAGTTAAAAAACATTCCTTTTGTTGTCGACTGCGGAAATGGGGCCGCTGGCACTGTTTTACGACGTTTGTACGAAGCCGTGGGATTGCGCCCTCAAATATTGTTTGAAACGCCAGACGGTACCTTTCCTAATCACCATCCTGATCCAACCGTCGAAGAAAATCTTTTAGATCTTGTTCAGGCTGTTAAGAAAAGCCAGGCCGTTCTAGGAATAGGGTTCGATGGCGATGCCGACCGGATTGGAGTTGTCGGACATAATGGACGCATGTATTACGGCGATGAACTGATGGTTCTGATTAGTAGGTCTATTTTGTCAAAAAAGCCGGGTTTAAAAATAATTGGTGATGTGAAATGCTCAGACCGTCTCTTTACCGATATTTCTAAACATGGTGGCCACCCCATTATGTGGAAAACTGGCCATTCACTCATTAAGGAAAAAATCAAAGTGGAAGGAGCCCCGTTCGGTGGAGAATTGAGCGGCCACATCTTTTTTGCGGATCGAAATTATGGGTTTGACGACGCTCTCTACGCCGGACTACGCATTCTGGAAATACTCGGTGAAACCGGAAAAAATATTGATGAGCTCTTGGCAGATTTTCCCCTGGCCTTTAATACTCCCGAAATTCGCATTGATACAACAGAGGAAAAGAAGCATTTGATCGTAGAAAAATTGAAACAAAGTTTTGCCGTCCCCAGAAAAGATGTCTCAGTCAACCTCATCGACGGAATTCGGGTCAGCTATCCATTTGGTTGGGCATTGGCAAGGGCATCAAACACCCAACCCGTTCTTGTCCTTCGGTTTGAAGCAAGTTCACAGCCGCATTTGGAGACCATCCAGAAAGAGTTTGAAGATATTGTTAACCCCTTGCTATAGAATTTATTGGCAAGGGTTTTATTCATCGACCGCTGGGACTCAGTTGGCGGCTCTGCTCCTTGATTTTATTTGAACTTATGCTGATTTCTTTTTGTTGAGGTCAGTGGTGAAATCCTTTAATAGGCTCGAAATTTCAACTTCGTTTTGGTACTTTCTGAATTTTTCGAAATCTTCATCTCTGATGTGAAGAAATTTAACTGAATTTTCTATGAGTCTCTTTTTCTGTTTTTCAGAAATCTTCCGACCTTCGGCCAAATATACAATATATTTGTTATTTAACTCCATTTTTAGGTAGGCCTTAAAGCACACAGATTTTTCTGGAAGGATATTCACGATATCAATTTTAACCATTTGATTCTCAATCGGGGGCTTTGCAGAACTATCAGGAATACCCTCAAAAAACGATACTCCAACTTCAACGCCCTCATGCTCCCTCACGACAAGCATGTCCCCCGTATTCCTTGCCCATGCCATGAAATCAATGCTTGGAATAGCCATCAGGAATTCATGATCCAAAGAGGCTTCAACGCCCTCCACCGCCAAAAAATTCAGGAGCGAATACTTGAAAGCCTCAAGAAATACCCGATTTTTTTCTGGCATGGGTTCAGCCCAAGTTACAGCTACAAAGCCCTTCTTATTCGCTGAAATATAGGGAATCACACCCAGATTCTCAACTTTTACGAGGTAATTTGTCTGAGAGTTGTTCTCTCTGCAAACTTCTTCAAGAGATTTTTTGATGGCCTTTGCCAAGCCAAGAGATTCCTGAGATTTTAAATCATGGGCTCCCGTTTCCGGAAGTCCTTCTGAAGCATTCGATGGTCCATGCCCCTTTCCAACATAAACCTCAGAATGAGTTGAAACGGAAGGTGAAGGTCTGCTGGAAGGGGAACCCTTAGAGCCTTGAGTATCACCCTGACGTGATGAATTTGGAGAATCGGAAGTTCCAGAAGTTGAGTTTAAAAAGGACCCAGCGCTTGCCGAGCTAACCTGAGAATCGGTTGGAATATCTTGTCCGTTTGGATTATTCGAATGAGCTGCTCCAGATCCTGTTTTCGGCGACGATTCGAGGTCCAACGCCCTATCTATATCCGAACCAGAATTCGTTTGTTTTGAATCAGTCTTTTCTGACGTATCAGAAGGCCTTCCTCGTTCCTTCTCGGGCGACAAAGCGGATGCTCTGGCTGATCCAGACTGCGCTTTAATCGTCTTAGATCTAGCCCCACCCCTTCCTGATTCTTGATAGACGAGGGATTCAGCAGAATCCGCAGGATCCGAGTTGAGATGCCCGGGGTCCCCTTCTTGATCGACGTTGTCATCCTCTACTTCGTCAGAGGAGTTCTCTCCAAACATTTTGAGCAAACTCGCTACATCTGATGGGGCACTCCCTTTTAACAGACCGGGCCCAACCGTTCTTGATTGGCCACCAGATTGGATAAAGGTATCGTCTCCACCCTTTGTCTCTCCCATAACTCTAATCTGATCTTGTCCCCCAATAGATTCATTTTCACGGGAAGCATTACCGCGGTCCTTGGCCGACTCAACCTCATCAAGAATTACTTTTTTTATCTGCCGATGTATACTAGGACCGCTGAGCTGGCCGAAGAACTTTAATGTAGTCTTCATGCTATTGAGAAGCCCTTGGCTAATTCCATCCCCCTTCTCAACGAATCCGATGCTTCTTGTGTTAAAGGCCTGGCCTAGAACCGCAGGAAGTTTTGCAATCTTCGGGTTCGGATGATTGGCAGAGATCAATACAAACTTTGGTTTCCTACTCACCATCGTATTGATCGCCTCCGACATCGAAGACGTCACCACCGTTGGCCAACCCCGACGTGAAAGAAACAGCCCGGCCGGCTCCATTTGGCTTTTACTTTTGGCTATGATTAGAATTGAGAGCTTAATGCTATCAATTTCAGACAAACTTGATATGCCATACTCCGCCAGAATTTCGTTCTGATAATCTGTAGTTGGTGCCTTCCCTGATGAAGAATCTAGATCTTCATTCTGATCGATGTTTGAGGGTTTTGGCGCAGTGTTCTTTTCGTCTGACATTTATCCTCTTATACTATCTCGACGGATATGGACATTGCTGTGACACCATCCTATATATCGGCAAAATAGCCCTAAAGAAATACGTCACGACCCATAAATGCCCGAGAAGTCTAGAAAATTGAATTTGACCAAAGTCTGACTGGCGATGATTATTAACCTTTCCAAAGCTATCTGTCATAATGGTAGCTTTTATCATTCCTGGAGATGCTAATAATTTCCTTAGATATCAGATACTTAGCATGTATAAATTCAGCGGTGCAAAATCGCACTAAGGACATCGTAACGACATATCATGTTTTTTTACTCGACTTATGATGGTTTGGTCGTCTATAATGTGCCCGCCTCCCAGTTTTTCCCAGACCGATGGAGGGTGAAAATTTGATTTTGTTTGAAAAATGCGTTTTGTCTGAGACCAAGCATCCTTCTTCGTTAAAGCAAAAAGTACTTCTGGTTGATGATAGCCCAGACTTGTTGTTCCTCGAACAATCTATTCTTGAAATGGGGGGCTTTTGTGTTTCAACAGCACAAAGTGGCACAGAGGCACTGTCCACCCTTTCCCAAATGAAAAAACCCGACATCATTCTAATTGATTATTATTTGGGAGATATGACGGGCCAAGATTTCTTCGACATTCTTGAGAACTGCAGGCCCGAATTGGCAAAGACCATTCCCGTTATTTTTCTTACTGGAAGTGATCATGTTCCAAAATGCAAAGCTGCCGGAATTATTCATAAGCCTTCGGGAATATATGATCTTGTTGAATCCGTCCAAGGCTACCTGAAGGCAGCTCAATCTAACTGAAGTTTCCAGATGCAATGCTCAACGAGGTTGAAGATTCATTTGCCTCCTTAAAAAAAAGCTGCGGGTACGCAGCTTTTTTAAATAAAGTAAGAATGGAGGGCATTACAATTCTCGAACGCTCCCAACTTTTATTTCTTATCTAAATTTTTCCAACCAACATAAATGCAATAACCAATGAATAGATGACAAGAGACTCAATGAGAACCAAGCCAATGATCATTGAAACAAACATATTTGACTGAGCCTGGGGATTGCGGGCAATACCATCCATTGCAGACGCGCCAATCCTACCTTGTGCGAAGGCTCCACCGAAGGCCGCCAGTCCAATCGCTAAGCTGGCGCCAAGCGCATACCATCCCGTGTTGCTCGCTGAAGCTGCCGCTACTGCTGCCTCTTGAGCAAACGCTGAAACTGCACCAAATAGAGCTGCCAAAAAGATCGCCTTTTTCATTTACCTTACTCCCTTGTAGTTAGTGGTCATGGGAAATCGCCATGGACACATAAATCATCGTTAACATCATAAAAACAAAAGCCTGCATGAAACAGACAAAGATGCCTAAAAAATAAAAAATCACTGGCACAAAATAGTATCCAGCAAGACTGAGAAAAATAGATAAGACTGTATGATCACCGACCATATTTCCGTAAAGACGCAAGCCCAAGCTAAGGGGGCGAACAAAGTGGGATATCAACTCAATGAGCAACATGAGGGGAGCCATAAATATCACAGGACCCAGAAATTGCTTCAGATAAGCAATCCCATGTTCCTTAAATCCATAATAATTATAGGCACAGAATGAAAATAATCCGATCGCAATCGTGGTATTTAAATTGTCTGTTGCAGGAGTCATCCCAGGAACCAGACCAAGCAGATTGTTAATCAAGATAAAAAAGAAAATTGTCGCAAACATTGGGGCAAACTTCTTGCCGTCATGACCAATGACCGTTTCAGATAGACCTACAACAAACTCATGAATGATTTCAAAAAAACCCTTCAAAGAGAAACTGCCTGCCGGTGCAATCGCCTTCTCCCCTGAGCCTAATGCAATACGGGCCGCTACAGCTATTAAAAACATAAGCACGCTTGCAAGAAGTACGGTCGCCACATGAATAAAATGGTGGCCGACTCCTGGAATTAATTGTGTCCAATTGAAATGTACCATTAATATCCCAATTTCCGTTTGAATACACCAGGGCTCTTTTCACTAGCTGCATACCCAATTGCCGTAACTACGGTCGTTGAAATACCAACCAAGAAGCCCGCTATGTCACATTTATTATTGGTCACAACGAGGAAGAGAATTAGCCCTAAAATTGCGTACTTGATTACAATGATACTGACGCCTAATGCAATTGATTTTTTTTGAATTATCTCTGACCATGACCACATGAGCATGATCCAACAAAACAACATGACACCTGAGCCAAGAATAACCGAGGGGATTTTGTGCGACACGTCAAATATCACTACCCCTGAAATAGCAATAAGAGTTGATAAGGTTTGTAGAGCAAGAGTCTTGAGGACCAACATTATTCCTTGGTATTGCAGTCGTTTTTCATAAAACGCTTGAGCAAAATAATAAGATGGAAAAACCATCCAGCTGTGCCGAGCACTATCATCAAAGCGACTCCAAGGCCACCCCATCCGTAAATTTTATCTATTAGCTGACCTATATAAAGACAGGCAAGAACCACCCCAACGAGTTCAAATCCAAGACCTGCAAAGATGATTCCCTTATTTTTTTGCATAATAACGTCCTACTTTGTAAGGCCCCGTGCTCCGGGTTGATTGAGAACTCTTTCTCTCAGGCGTTTTATTCTAAGTTCCAGAAACTCGGGGGAAGGATGTACCTTCCTAATCTTTTCGAGGACCTGTATTGCTTCCTTGAAATCTCCTTTTTCTTCATATGTTACCGCTAAACTAATTGGAACATTTTCCTTCATCGATTCTTCCGGATATTGCTCCATGATGAATCTGAAAATCTCAATCGCTTCATCCAATTTTTTAGTAGTTAAAAAGATGTTGCCCTGAAAGGCAAGATACTCAAATCGAGAATTCTTATCTTTAACTCTATCCAGAATCTCCTTCATCTCAATTGCTGCCTGATAAAAGTTACTGAGATAAAAATAAGATTTCGCAATTGAAAATCGGTACTCAAGATCTTCAGCTTGAGAATGAGGCAGTTGAACCAAACGACTATATTCCTTAATTGAGTTCGAATAGTCTGACAGCTTTTCAAAATAAACAGATGCGATTTTTTTCTGGGCTTCCGTTCTTTCAATTTCATCTAGCGAATAAAGAACTAAATGTCGATAAAACGCGATTGCCTTTTGAAATTCATTTGTTTCTAAGTGAGCAATTCTGGCCCCACGACGAGCAGCTTCGAGAGCCATCGCGGTTTTTGGTTTGGCTACAACAACCTTCTCATAATGAACAAGGGCCTCCGCGAATTTTTGCTCTTCAATGGCCTGCTCGGCCCGCTTATATTCTACGGTCTGAATGCTGTATCGACATCCAGAAAAAGCGACCAATGACCCCAAAAGTGCAAAAATAAATTTCTGGCGGAAAAGATTATTCTGTTTCTCTATCATCTTCGGTCACTATGGCGAAACCAGTCACATACTCTTGATCCTTAAGGTCGATGAGCCTCACTCCCTGTGTGTTGCGACCAAGAACTGAGATATCTGTGGCCTTCATACGAATGGCCTGACCCTCATTCGTAGAAATAATAATTTCATCCTGGTCAGTAATTGATCTCGCTGCTACAACGGGACCCACCTTTTCTGTTATTTTCTGAGTAATCACCCCAACTCCACCACGGCTCTGCGTTCTGTATTCTGACAATGGCGTCCGCTTCCCATAGCCACCCTTCGTCACAATCAGGATCGTCTCCTGGGCAGCCTTTTCAATGACTTCGGCACCTATTACTTTGTCCTCTTTGCCTAAAGTGATTCCTTTTACGCCTCGAGCAGAGCGTCCCATTGCGCGAACATCCGATTCGTCAAAACGGATCGACATGCCTTCCTTGGTGACAATAAAAATATCATTGCTGCCAGTGCTAATTTTGGTCTCTATCACAATATCATCCAAATCTGTCGTGAGAGCGATAATCCCACTAGGTCGCGGTCGCGAGAAAGCCGAAAGAGATGTTTTCTTAATAATTCCGTTTTCAGTTAACATCACAACAAAGCTATTCTCAGCAAATTCGGCTACTGGTAGAATCGCTCTGACTTGTTCGCCTGGCGAAAGGTTCACAACATTGTTAATCGCCTTTCCCTTTGAGGTGCGAGACCCGAGGGGCAAACGATGCACTTTCAACCAATAAAGCTTTCCGCGATCGCTAAAAACAAGTAAGGTTGTCAGAGTAGATGCTGTAAAAATTCTCCAAACAAAGTCCTCTTCGCGATTTTCAGCTCCTTTTAATCCTTTTCCGCCACGCCTCTGCACGCGATATTCATCAATAGCAATACGCTTGATATAGCCCGTATGAGTAATTGTTACGATCATTTCCTCTTCAGCAATCAGATCTTCATCTTCGATTTCTCCTTCCGAAGCCTCAATCCTTGTCCTTCGCGGAGAACCAAATCGCTTTTTAATGTCTTCAAGCTCTTGAATGATGATCGCAAATATCTCCGATACGTTGCCCAAAACCTGCCGAAGCCAAGCAATGCGCTTAACGATTTCATCCAATTCATCAAGAATTTTCTGCCTTTCAAGGCCCGTCAGGCGCTGAAGGCGCATTTCCAAGATGGCTTGAGCCTGCTTATCTGAAAAGCCAAATTTGGCAATTAAGTTTTGACGAGCCACTCCGGCTTCTTTCGAAGATCGAATCGTTTGAATGACCGCCTCAATCTCATCAAGAGCCTTGCCTAAGCCTTCGAGAATATGCGCCCTTGCCTCAACCTTTTTTAATTCAAATATACATCGCCTGGTCACCACATCCTTACGATGCTCAACAAAGTCTTCTAACATTCCCTTGAGGCTATAAACCTTAGGCTGCAACCTAGAATCAAGGGCCAACATAATAATGCCATAACTGACTTGCAATTGAGTGAATTTGTAAAGACGATTGAGAATAACTTGGGCGTTCTCATTTCTCTTCAGCTGAATAACGATCCTCATCCCTTCACGAGAAGATTCATCGCGAATGTCTGAAATGCCTTCAACTCTCTTATCCTTAACCAAATCCGCAATGCTCTCTATAAGCCTTGCCTTGTTCACTTGATAAGGAATCTCTGTAACTATGATTTCCTCTCGATCCTTTTTTACTTCAATATCTGCAACAGCTTTGAGAGTGATGACACCTCGGCCCTTTTTATAAGCGGAAAGAATCCCCTGCGTTCCCGCAATAACTCCGGACGTTGGAAAGTCGGGACCCGGAATAATTTTAATTAAGTCATCCGTCTTAATTGTTGGTTCTTTAATAAGAGCAATACAGCCATCCACTACTTCAGAAAGATTGTGAGGGGGAATGTTCGTTGCCATTCCCACCGCAATACCCGAGCTGCCGTTGATCAAAAGATTTGGAAATTTAGCTGGCAGCACCAAAGGCACAACCAAAGAATCGTCATAGTTGGGACCGAAAGCTACCGTCTCCTTCTCGATGTCTTCCAATAATTCTTCGGTCAGAGCCGTCATTCGAATCTCTGTGTATCGCGGAGCCGCAGCAGCATCTCCATCGATCGAACCGAAGTTACCCTGTCCATCGACAAGAGGCTCACGTAAGGAAAATGACTGGGCCATCCTCACGATCGTATCATATACAGCCATATCACCATGAGGGTGGTACTTACCAATTACATCCCCCACAACACGGGCAGATTTCTTGTATGCCTTGTCATGGGTATTGCCCAACTCATGCATAGAAAACAAGATCCGGCGATGAACAGGCTTGAGGCCATCTCGAACGTCCGGCAACGCCCTCCCGACAATCACACTCATTGAGTATTGAAGGTAGGCCTCCCGCATTTCGCGGTTAATATCAACATCAGTCACGTTCTTGAAATCTGTTTTTTCCATCATAATGGACCTTTTCTACACGTCCAATTCACGCGCGAGCAAAGCATTGTCTTCAATGAACTTACGTCTTGGTTCAACCTGATCACCCATCAAAATACTGAAAGTTTCATCAGCCGCCATGGCATCATCAATTGTTACCCTCAAAAGCAAACGAAACTCAGGATTAAGGGTTGTTTCCCACAGTTGTTCAGGATTCATTTCTCCCAATCCCTTATAGCGCTGAACATAGCTACCTTTTTTACTCTCTTCCATAACAAAATCGTAAAATGCAGTATAATCGCCAAAAAGATGGTCATGGCTATTAACTTTCAATTCTATCGGCAGTTTAACTGTTGAAATGAGATCGCCCCAAAGGTCTTTTAGTTCCGTCCACTCCGGTGATTCGGAAGTTTCCAGAGAAAAAGAGGAAGCAAACCTATGTCCAAATTTAACAGTTTCTATAAGAGCTCGATTTCCACTGTAGAATTCGTCCTTAGTTACAACGAGAGAACTTTCTGTGATTCCAAGGCTTTTATCCTCTTTAGATATTCTTTGAAAATCTGCAAAAATGTTTTTCAGGTCTTCCTCTGATTTTAAGATATCAGTGAGATCTTTGCTCTGTTTCAAAAAATGAATTAGAACTTCGCGATCATATTTGGAAGCCAATGTTTTAACCAAAACATCCCACTTATGAATCTTAAGAATAAAAGCCTTAAGTTTATCCTCTGTAGTTCCTGTGGCCAAATTCTTAATATTAATACCAGACAAAGAAGATTTCAATAAATGCTCCGTCAGAGCTCTATCGTCTTTGAGGTAGGTTTCACTCTGACCCTTCTTGACGCGATAAAGAGGGGGTTGGGCTATATAAACATGACCACGCTCAACGAGTTGCGGAAGCTGACGATAAAAGAAGGTCAGTAACAAAGTTCGAATGTGTGACCCATCGACATCCGCATCCGTCATAATAATGATTTTGTGATATCGCAATTTATCAATATTGGAGTGATCACGCCCAATACCAGCACCAAGAGCTGAAATCATCATTTTGATTTCTTCATTTGAAAGCATTTTATCAAAACGGGCTTTTTCAACATTCAAGATCTTTCCACGCAGAGGCAAAACAGCCTGAGTCCTTCGATCTCTGGCCTGTTTAGCAGACCCCCCCGCAGAATCTCCCTCTACCAAATACAGCTCGCATAAGGCAGGGTCCCTTTCTTGACAATCCGCCATTTTTCCTGGCAAAGAACCGCCATCTAAGGCCGTTTTCCGTCTGGCAAGGTCTCTGGCTTTCCTTGCAGCCAAGCGAGCTCGTGCCGACTCTACGCACTTGCCTATGATATTTTTTGCCGTAGCTGGATTACGATCAAACCAATCCGCCAATTTATCGTTAACGAGTGATTCGACGATCCCTTTGACTTCGCTATTTCCCAGTTTTGTCTTTGTTTGGCCTTCGAACTGTGGTTCCTTCACCTTCACGCTCACGACGGCCGTCAGTCCCTCGCGAATATCCTCCCCTTCCAGATTTTCTTTGAGGTCTTTAAGAAGATTCTTTTGAGTGGCATAGGCATTTGCAGTCCGTGTTAGCGCACCCCTAAATCCAAAAAGATGAGTTCCTCCTTCAATCGTATTGATGTTGTTACAATAGCTATACACAGATTCAGAATATGAATCATTCCATTGCATGGCTATTTCGGCTTCTACTCCGTCTTTTTCTCCCTTAAAGTGTACAACTTCGGGGTGCAAGGGCTTTTTGGTTTCATTCATATACCGGATAAATTGAACAAGTCCGTCATGGTACTGAAAATCGTAAGCCTTACCTGTTCTTTCATCTAGAAGGTGTATCAGGAGTCCCGCGTTTAAAAATGCAAGCTCGCGAAACCTTTTAGACAGAATGCTCAAATCAAAAACGATCGTCTCATCCTTAAAGATTTCTCGATCAGGTTTAAACGTGGTTTTAGTCCCGGTCCTGTCAGAATCTCCCACCTTTTCAAGAGGCCCATTTGGAATACCCTTTTGAAATGATTGCCTCCAGATATGTCCTTCACGCTTGACTTCAACCGTACACCGGCTTGAAAGCGCATTAACAACTGAGGCTCCTACTCCGTGCAACCCACCTGAGACTTTATAGCTGTCAGAATTGAATTTGCCACCCGCATGAAGGACCGTCATCACGACTTCAAGAGCAGATCTCCCGTCTTTGTGGGTATCAATTGGGATTCCTCTTCCATCATCTTCAATCGTTACAGAATCATCCACATGAACGATAACTTTTATTGATTTGCAGAAACCAGCTAAGGCCTCATCAACGGAATTATCAATAACCTCATAAACCAAATGATGATAACCTCGAGCCGTTGTATCGCCAATGTACATCCCCGGTCGTTTGCGAACGGCCTCAAGTCCTTCTAAAATCTGAATAGAGCTGACATCGTAGACGCCGGCTTTTGCCTTCTCACCAACTATCTGTCCCTGTTCCGACACTGTCATTCCCTTCAACTCAAAAACGAGATTCTAATATCGTTCCCTTTGCAACCCGATAAACCATCAAATCACTACCGCCAAAATCTCTAGAAAAAGATAGATCTGTGGTCGTCACGATAATTTGAGATTCTATACTTTTCAGAGCTTCAATAAGATTGGTCCTTCTCTCCTGATCTAACTCAGATAAAACATCATCCAGTAATAAAATTGGGTATTCGCGGTGAACCCTGTAATGATACATGATTTGAGCCATCTTGAAAGATAAAATTATGGCTCTTTGTTGACCTTGTGAACAAAAATACCTTGCATCTTGACCCGAAAACAGAAACCGGATGTCGTGTTTTTGGGGTCCCACCAGGGACACCCCTGATTCGAGCTCGGCATAGCGTAAAGATTTCAATCTGCATTCGATGGCCTGTTTGATTTGCTCTGTGTTCCAGTTCTGAGCAGATTCACCACTGATCAGATAGTCCACCGATATATCCTCATTGCCTGGAAGTGGAAACAATCGTTTTAGCATTTCGTTGAGGTCCGGCTGAATTGCGCGAATCGCAGTTAAACGAGCCTCAGTAAATTGAATGGCCGTCTCGATAAATTTTGGTTCAAGAGAATCCAGAACTTGATTGATTTCCAATTTATTTGTTAGGAGCCCCCTCTTTGCGTCCCTGAGCAACCTATTTCTTGAACGCAACACTCTCCCAAATGCCTCCATGAAATCGAGGGCGCTCGGCGTGCGCGAGATCAGAAAATCATCGATCAGTTCTCGTCTCGCTTCAGGTCCGCCTTTTACGACAGAAAGACTTTCTGGACTAAAAAGAACACAAGGGAAATCCCTCAATATCTTTGATCGGGATGTTTTCTTGTTGTCAACGAAAAATACTTTCCTGTTAGCCTCCAAATAAAGTTTAAGCTCATGGCTGAAATTGTTTTGTTTTTTCATATAGGCGACAACAGAAGCCCCAATATTATTGCCTGTGCGTATCCAGCTTGTGGATATCCCCGGCCTAAAAGAGGATCCCTTCGCAGTTACAAAAATTGCTTCGAGAAAATTCGTTTTCCCTTGGCCATTTTCGCCAAGAAGTATATTCACGCCTGGATTTAACGAAACGTCGAGTTCAGAATAATTACGAAAATTCGTGGCCCGCAACCGATTAATGATCATCTCACTATCATCATTATCTAAATCCGCATTGGCATGACGACACATGTGTAACTATCGTCGTTAATAGGGCGAACCAAGCCAGGCGATAGCTGATCGTTAAACTGCATCTGAACCGTTTCCTCATGCATGCTATTTAATACATCGAGAATGTACTTTGCGTTGAAGGCGATACGGAGATCCCTACCTGTGTAATCGACGTCAATTGTCTCTTTGGCGTCCCCCAATTCAGGACTGTTTGAGGAAATCTCCATGCGATTTTTGCTCAAACTCAATGTAACACCTTTTGATTTCTGATTTGAGAACAACGACACCCTTTTAAGTGAAGAGAGAAGCGCCGTTCTGTTGACCGACATCTGTTGAGTGAGATCCCGTGGAATAAGCTGTTGATAATTCGGATACTTTCCTTCAACGAGCCTAATCATCAAAACGGTCGTGCCACTCCTTACTATCAGTTGAGCTCCGTCTATTGCCATTTCTATAGGCCTATCTACCTGATCAAGAAGCTTACGAATTTCATTGAGGCCTTTTCTCGGAATGATGATTCCTATCTCTCCAAGACGATCCCCTTCTTCTCCGGATTTTCGCTCAATTAAACTGAGTCTATGACCATCTGTGGCAACCATTCTAAACCCTCGCTTGCCACCTTCTTTATAGGGATGAAAATAGACCCCGTTCAGATGATATCGGGTCTCGTCGTTAGAAACACTATAGATCGTCTTTTCAATCATTTCAGAAAGAACTGCCGAATCCAACTTAATGAACGACTCTGTGGAAAAACTTGGGAATACTGGGTATTCATCGGGGCTTATCCCAACAATGTTGGATTCAATTTGGTTCTGCCGAATATGTAGCCAATTATTATCTCTCTTTTCAATTTCAATAGTGCCGCTTGGGATTTCCTTTAAAATATCAAAAAGGCTCTTTGCGTTGACTGCTACCTTTCCTGGAGTCTCTATCAAGGCGGATACTTGGTCCGTCAAGCTGACCTCTAGGTCAGTTGCATAAATCCTCAAACTGCTTCCCTCGGCGTCCAATAAAACATTTATCAAGATAGGCATGGTGTTGCGCTTCTCAACAATGTTTTGCGTTCTAGAAAGAAGAGTCAAAAAAACGGATTGTTCTATTTGCAACTTCATATGCCTCAATCCTCTCATTAACTATTATCTAATTATAATAAATTAATAACAGTAGTAATAGTAGGGCTGTTAATAACTCATTTTACGACCTAAAACCCTGAGAACATTTATGTTTCCCCGTGGATAAGTACCTAACACTATCTGGGTAAAAAAGCCCAATTTTTGTTGATAGTTTTAAACCCCCAACATAATCACAGATTTTTCCACAGACTTACACACAGTCGCAATTCACAGCCCTGTGACATTGTGGATACGCATCTCTAAGTCCTCGATATCTCTCTTTAAATCTGGATCCTTTAGGAGTTGAGAACTGATTCTCCGAACCGCATTGATCACAGTTGTGTGGTCCTTGCCTCCAAAGGATCGCCCTATCTCTACAAGGGACTTGTCAAGGTGCTTCTTAACCAGCCACATGGCGGACTGCCGAGCGACAACGAGAGGTTTTGTTCTTGTTTTAGATTTTAAATCGCTAGGCCGAATTTTAAAGTGTTCGCAGACGAGCTTTTGGATATCGTCAATTGAAAGAGTTGCCGTATCATCATTGACAGCCAATACCCTTTTTGCAAGTTCAAGGCTAATTTCAAGCCCTTGAAGATCTGAGAACATCTTTATCCGATTTAAATTACCTTCGAGCTCTCTGATAGACCTTTTAGATATTCGGGCAATGTAGTTAGTGACTTCATTGGGTAGCCGTATCCCTCTCTTTTCGGCCTTATAACGCAATATAGCAACGCGGGTCTCTAATTCCGGCATAGTGATATCTGCAATCAGACCCCACTCCAAACGAGTCCGGATACGATCCTCTAATCCTTTGATATCACGAGGCATTCTATCCGATGCGACAATTACTTGTTGCCCCTTTTCAAAAAAATTGTTGAGTGTGTGAAAAAACTCTTCCTGGACGGCTTCGCCGCGTCCGAGAATTTGAATATCGTCAATTAAAAGGACATCACAGGATTCGCGGTAGCGTTTTCTAAAATTCGGCATCTCTTGCCGCCGAATGCTCGAAATGCATTCGTTCAAAAAGCGTTCAGCGGAGACGTAACATATGCGAAGATTTGGAAATTTATTTCGAATGTGGTTTCCAACGGAATTAAGTAAGTGCGTTTTTCCCATCCCCGTTGGGCCGCAGATAAACAATGGATTATAATTCTGTTGGCCTGGGTTTTCAGAAATACTAAAGGAAGCAGCATGAGCAAATTCGTTGTTGCGACCCACCACAAAGGTCGAAAAGGTAAACTCCTGATTGAGATTATCTCTTGAGGTCGGAGAAGATGGACGAATTTGCTGCCTGACCTCGAATGGAGCTTCGTGTAAAGGGGGACTCTGAACTTTTTGGGGGCTTGTGGTTGCGGGGTTTTCGTCTTGAGGAGTGGGCTGCTGGGATGTGATCGGTGCTCCGGTCACAACCATTTCGATTTCGTAGGGTTGTTTATAAACTGCCGATATTTCAGAACAAATTCGATCAAAGCAGAAGGCTGATATCCAATCACGATGGAGCTCGGAACGAACCCCAAGGCGGAAAGTAGAAACGCCGTCGGCATTTTCACGGATATCAAGAAGGTCAGTTTCCTCAAACCAAGCCTGAAAAGGCTTGTTATCGCGGTTTTTAGAAATCAGGCTCGATTTGATCTGACTCCAGATTTCCTTTTCGCTGCCCACTAATGCCTCTTGATAAGAGAAATGTTGATATTTTTCCTGATACTGTGGATAAGTACTGAACCATCTAGCACGCTAGTGGAGTTCGTTCAATATCTTGACGGGAATGCCGCCGTGTGGTTTTATGCCACCCCTGTTCTAAGTGTTGAATAAGACGTATAAAAATAGTCGTAATTCGGGAGATGAATAAATATGAAAAGAACATATCAGCCAAGTCGTAAGCGCAGAAAAAAGACTCATGGATTTCGTAGCCGTATGGCAACAAAGGATGGACAAGATGTCCTTTCGCGCCGGCGAGCGAAGGGACGCAGAGCGCTAACGGTGTCTATTGGCGGTAAGTAATCCTTCGGGACGGCTCAGGACGTTACGCCAACGATCTGATTTTCTAGAAATTTCGAGAAGCGGTAGGCAGATCAGATCGTGTGATTGGTTTGTTGTTGTGTACAGATCAAATAACCACGATTTTAATCGCTATGGTTGGACAATTCCTAAGTACGTCGGGATTGCGGTGATCAGAAACCGGTTGCGAAGGTGGTGCAGAGAGTTTTTTCGAGAGCAATCCTTCTCCGAAAGCTGCCACCGCGATATCTGTGTCATTTTCCGTAGAAAGGATAAGGAATTTTTCAAGAATGTCAGACGTGATGAGTTTTTTGGATTTTTGGCGAGAGCTATCAGGAGAATTGAAAAAGAAAGGCCTGCGAGTGGTTAGGTCTTTATTTATGGTGGCGGTGGGTTTTTATCAAGTTCACTTGAGCGTTTGGTTGGGTGGAAATTGCCGGTTTTATCCATCGTGTTCGAATTATGCTCTTGAAGCGCTGACATGTCTTGGTTTGGGGCAATCAGTGAGGTTGATTTTTCGGCGGATTCTGAGGTGTCATCCGTTTGGTGGCTGCGGATTTGACCCTGTTCCGACAGGTGAGAGGATAAAATGAGTCGAAATTCTGATGGTTCGTTTTTTGATAGCAAGACTATTCTAGCGATAATTTTAGTTGGTGTCTGTTGGATTGCTTGGCAAAGCTACATGAAAAGGAAGTATCCAGTTTCCATTCACAAGGAGGCTGATGTTCAGTCAGCAGAACCTAATGAGGTTATGCTTGATCCAGCCAAAGCCGTGCAAGAAGGCAATGATTTGGCTACTCAAGAAACGAAGCCGCCAGACATAGAAAAGCTTACTCACTTTGAGGATGAAGACTGGTCTTTCGATTTTAGCTCGCATGGTATGGGTATCAGAAATTTGAGATTGAAGAAATACAAAGATCGAAAGGGAGATCTTGTTGGCATTGGACTGGATTCTCTCGAACCAATTTTTTCTACCTCTGCAATAGGGAGCAATGCTCCAGCTAAGTTTGGTATTACTCAAACGAGTGCGACCGAATTTAAGGGAGAGGGATGGGTTGACGGGACGAGCATCGTTAAGATTGTTCGCGTGAAGTCATCGCAATATGTTTTGGATACTGAAATTTATGTCACCGATGTAAAGCCTAGTTTCGTCGGTATTTCTGTTTCGATGGGTGATTTGATTCATAAGAGCTCCGGAAGTAAGTTTGTGCTTCCGGGTTTCGATCACCAGGAGTTTTTTACTTATTCTAAATCTGGTAAAGATCGATTGAAAATATCCGCGGACAGTTTGGACAAAGTCGATGGAACAAAAGCTCAAGTCCATGTGGCAGCACTTGGGACCCAGTATTTTGGACAGGCCATCGTTGATCAATCAGAGATTTTTCCCGAATTTAAGACTCATGGGGACGCTGCTAATGAGTCGGTTTTTGGTCACCTTCAGTACACTCTTATCAATAGGACGACAGCCTCAAAAATCCAATACAAGGCATTTGCTGGTCCGAAGATGTATGACAAACTAGATGAGATCAGCACAGAACTTGCGTCTCTGGTCGATTTTGGAATGTTTAGTTGGATCGCAAAATATATTCTCAAGATGATGAAGTGGTTTCATTCTCTCTTAGGAAACTGGGGTTTGGCTATTATTTTGTTGACGATCATTGTTCGTTTGATCGTGTTGCCTTTTGCGATGGTTTCATTCAAGTCAATGAAGAATATGCAAGCCATTCAGCCGCAAATTAAATCTTTGAGGGAGAAATATAAGGAGGATCAGGCGCGCTTGAATCAGGAAATGATGCTTTTGATGAAAACCAATAAGGTGAACCCTCTTGGAGGCTGTCTTCCGATGTTTTTGCAGTTCCCTGTTTTTATAGCCCTGTATCAGGTTTTAGGTCAGAGCATTGAGCTTTATCAGGCACCATTCGCGCTTTGGATTCACGATTTGAGCTTGAAAGATCCATTTTATATACTGCCAATCTTGATGGGCATAACCATGTTTCTCCAACAAAAGATGACTCCAAGTACAATGGACCCAGCTCAAGCAAAGGTTCTCATGTTTATGCCGATTATATTTACCTTTTTTATGGTGTCTTTACCGAGTGGACTAACTTTGTATATTTTTATTAGTTCGCTGTTTGGAGTGTTACAGCAGTTATATTTTATGAGAGATAAACCGAGTTTAGCAATATCATAGGAATCAGAGGAGTGAATCATGACTGGATTTTTTAGTAGATTATTTGGTGGGGGAAAGAAAAAGGAATCAAATAAGAGCGCGGGGGTAGAAATTGTAAACGATGTTTTGGACGGATTGATCCAGCGTGGTGGATTTGATCTTTCTTTTGTTGTAACCAGTCATTCAGAGACAGAAATTCAGGTTGAGCTCACGGGCGGAGATGTTGATCTCCTTCGAGATAGAGAGGGCCAATTGATGGATGCAATTCAATTGTTTGTAAAGAGAGTTTTGCAACATCAGATTCCTGAGCAGAACATTCATGTTCTGGTAGATAGTGATGGTTTTCGTGAGGAATCTAGTCAGGCATTGATGGATTTGGCTGATAAGCTTAAGAATATCGCTGTATCTAAGGGCAAGTCTGTTTATATCAGGGCTCTGCCTCCGAAAGATAGAAAGCTTGTGCATCAGTATCTTGCCGAAGATGGGAGAGTAAAGAGCAGATCGGTTGGGGACGGTCATTTTAAGAAAATTAAGATTTATCCCACGAAGGAGAATGATCGTGATGTCGGTTCTTTAAATGAATCGGTGCTATAATCAGTCACTTTATTAATGGTTAACTTGGCGCGAGACAGCGATACGATTTGTGCGATTTGCACGCCCCCGGGAACGGGCGGTATTGCGGTTATTCGAGTGAGTGGACCTTTATCTCTCAGCGTTTCCAGAAGCGTTTGTCCTTTTCTGCCTGAGCGGCCTGAATCTCATCGTGTCTATTATGGATTGGCAATAGATAAATCTTCTGGCGAGAAGCTCGATGAAGTCCTGGCGACCTATTTTTCTTTGGGTAAATCATTTACAGGCGAAGAGACTGTCGAAATTTCGTGTCATGGCGGACCTGTTGTCACGGGGAGCATACTTCAGGCTATAATTGAAGCTGGTAGTAGGTTAGCAGAGCGAGGTGAATTCACCTATCGAGCTTTTTGCGGAGGAAGGATTGACCTGGTTCAGGCCGAGGGAGTGTTAAGTCTCATTGAGGCCAACTCGAAAAGGGCCGCAAATCTTGCTCTTCGTCAGTTGCGAGGGAGCCTTTCAGAGTACGCGATGGAATTGGAAAACTCGCTCCATTGGGTTTTAGCAAATCTTGAAGCCAATATTGATTTCGCGTATGAGGATATCGAGTCAGCTTCGAATGTTGTTCTTGTGGATAGATTGAAATTAATTCTCGAAGGAGCCAAAAAGGCCGTGGCAAGCTACGGTTGTGGCCGTCTTTTGCAGGAGGGCATGCAAATTGCTCTGGTTGGCAAAACAAATGTAGGAAAGTCGAGTTTATTGAATTCTTTGATCGGCGAGGACAAATCAATAGTTACTAGTGTTCCAGGAACCACTAGAGACCAAGTTGAGGGGAGTTTTCTTCTTGATGGTATTCGAGTGAATCTTGTGGACACTGCCGGCTTGAGAGAGACAGCAGACCAAGTTGAACTGTTGGGAATTGAACGAACGAAGAAGCTTCTCAAAACTGCCGACCTTGTTTGGCTGGTGGTGGATTTGAGCAGTGAGCCAGACTTTAAAGAAGTGGAGCTGATTGGCGATTTGGGTGCGAGCCGGATGTGGGTGATCGGAAGCAAGTCCGATTTGGTTCCGAAAAGCGAAGCGAGAGGTCGCTTGCATCTTTGGTGGAAGAGAGCAAAAGATCTTGCGCAGCTGGAATGGAGTGCTGAACCGAAATTGGTGATTGGTTCCTCCTTTAGTGATGATGGCTTAGATGAAATTTGGGCCGCCCTTCACCAGTGTACGGTTTTTGAGTCGTGTGAAAATTCTGTTGTGCTGGCACAGGCTCGTCATTACGAGCTATTCAAGAAAATAGCTTTGAGCTTGGAGAGAGGATTGGATTTGCTGATGAGGAACGAGAGTCCCGATTTTATTGCTTTTGAGTTGAGAGAAGCACTTTTTGGGCTTCATGAGTTGCTGGGAAAACAATTTGACGATGAAATACTTGATCGGGTGTTTAGTGAATTTTGCTTGGGCAAGTGAGAGAACGATATGACCTTTCGAAAGCGCGATTATGATGTGATAGTTGTTGGCGCCGGGCATGCCGGTATAGAGGCGGCATCTGTTGCCGTCCGTCTTGGCTGCAGGGTCGCAATGGTTACGACAAATGTCTCCCGTATTGGTTACATGAGCTGCAATCCTTCTATTGGCGGTTTGGGCAAGGGGCATATTGTAAAGGAAATAGACATTCTTGGCGGGCTGATGGGTCTTGCTGCAGACGAGAATTGCATTCAGTTTAAAAGGCTCAATTCGCGCAAGGGTCCAGCAGTGCGCGGGTCTCGTGCTCAGTGTGATAAGGACCTGTATTGTGATTATATGAAAGATGAACTGAATAGACTGCCTGAGTTGAAGTTGATTGAGGGGGAAGCGAAAGAGCTCATCTTAGACAATGGATATTGTCGTGGAATAGTGTTGGCTGATGGGGCCACCATTTACTCTCAGTCGGTTGTTTTGACAACGGGCACCTTTATGAGAGCCGTGATGTATATTGGCTTGGAACGGAAAGAGGGAGGGCGGGTTGGTGATAGAGCTACCGTAGGAATTTCGGATCAGTTGGCAGGTGTTGGGTTTGATGTGATTCGTTTGAAAACAGGGACTCCGGCGAGGCTTAAAAGCGAGAGCATAGATTGGAGCAAGCTGAACGCACAGAGGGGCGATGATAAGTTTGTGCCATTTAGTTTACGGAGCAAAAGTGAATTAAAATTGCCTCAGATTGAATGTCATATCGGTTATACCAATGAAAGAACTCACGATATCATCAGGGACAATCTGGATAAATCACCGATGTATTGTGGAATTATTGAGGGAATTGGGCCTCGGTATTGCCCTAGTATTGAAGATAAAATTGTGAGATTTCCGGATAGGAATCGTCATCAAACGTTTTTGGAGCCCGAAGGATTGTCCACAAATTCAATATATCTACAGGGAATCTCCACCTCCCTACCCGCCCCCATTCAAGAACGGTTTTTAAGGTCAATCGTGGGACTTGAAAATGTCGAGATGCTGATGCCAGGTTACGCAGTTGAATATGACTGCATAGAGCCAACCCAAATTAGGCACACGTTGGAGACCAAGCTTATTCATGGGCTATTTTTAGCTGGGCAGATAAATGGAACAAGTGGTTATGAAGAGGCTGCTGGCCAGGGACTTGTAGCCGGGGCCAATGCCGCTCTTCAGACTAAGTCATGCGAAAACCTGATTTTTGAACGGAGCGAATCCTATATTGGGGTCATGATAGATGATTTGGTGACCAAGGGGACTCGTGAACCTTACCGGATGATGACGGCACGCGCTGAATTTCGGCTGCATCTTAGAGAGGACAACGTCATTGAAAGATTGCATCACAAGGGTGTGGCTTTTGGTATTATTCGTGAGGGACACCGCGAGCATCAGGAATCATTATTGACTCAGCGCGGTAAGCTGAAGTCTGTGTTGGACTCTACCCAGGTTGTTCCCAATTGGGAAACACAGAATATTTTGAGAGATTTGGGAAGCCCAGTTCTGGTAAAGCCTCTTAGTTTAAGTGATTTAGTTCGGAGAAATGAGATTAGTTGTTTAGATATGGAGCGGTTTGGAGTTCAGATTGATGCAGATAGTAATGTGTGGGAGGCTGTTGAAATCGATATCAAGTACTCCGGATACTTATTGAGACAAAAGGAGATGATTGATCAGGCTCAGAAAATGGAAAGACTTTCACTTCCTGACGACATGCGGTATAATCAAGTCTGTGGGTTGTCGTTGGAGGAAATTGAGAAGCTGAGCAGAGTGAAGCCAAGGACCCTTGGGCAGGCGGGTAGAATCAGCGGGGTCAATCCCTCGGCAATCCAAGCCCTGCTTGTATATTTGAAAGCTGCGGAACGTAGGCGGGAAAGAGAAAAATGGCTATAGAAGTCTCATCACATACTAGAACTGGAAATTGGCGCGTGAGAGAGTGGTTTCCAGATCTTTCCGAAAGGACTCAGCTGCAGTTAAGTGGTTTTCATGCCGAGCTGCTGACCTTTAACAGAGCAATAAATCTTATTTCATCTCGTACTGAATTGGATGCTGACCTGATTCATTTTTCAGATGCTATACTGGGGTCAAGGCTAGTATTAAAGGACTTCAGTGGGAGCGAGATTTATGATTTTGGTTCTGGGAATGGATTACCTGGGATTGTATTGGCAGCGCTAGCCCCTAGTCATCGTGTTCATTTGGTTGAATCAGATGCCCGAAAAGTTGAATTTTTGAAGCATGTAGTTGCGAAGCTTGGTCTAAGGAATGCAATTATTCATCTTTCGAGAGTTGAGGACCTGCCAGCGGATTCAGTTGAAGCCGTCGTGTCCAGGGGATTCGCATCTATTCAGAAATCACTCCTCTTGGCGAGAAAATCTTGCCGTGTGAATGCCAAATATTTTCATTTCAAGGGCGAGGCATGGGTCAGGGAAGTCACGGATATCCCCTCCCAGATGTGTCGTTATTGGATACCTATGCATGTGGCTGACTATTCACTGCCGTTAGGCAATGCAAAACTGTCTTTGGTAGCCACCAAAAAAATGGCTTAAGAGAATTTAGTCAATTTGTTCCACGTGGAACACTGATTGATGTTCATTTTTTGATTTTTTCTGGTTTTGAGGCGATATACCGGTCATTATTTTTTGGAACCCGAGAGGACCAATTCAGGGGAGCCCCCTTCAGCCTCTTATGTGTCAAATAATTCTGATACTCGCTGGGCTCAGGCCATTGCTCATCCTTACTATAGGCATTAAAATAGGCTCTTCTGCCGTTAACTCTGCGCATTTCCATGCGGATACGTGAGTAGTCACGCATCTGAGTAGCCTGGCTAATCTTTTGGCTCGTATCACGTATCTTTTTTCTCGCTACTTTCAAATCCATTCCATTTGCGCCAGCCATTTCCAATTCTTTCATGTTTTCGAGTTGATTCTTCTCGAGTTCCTTTACCGATTTTTCAGATTCCTTATAGATAGAGGTGAGATCCTTGTATATGGGATCCAAGAGTTCTGGGTTCGGGTTGCGCGATTTGCAGCCAATCAATATGAGAGGCATGAATGAAAGGCAGATAGTTTGAATGCAGTTGGTGTCAGACTTCATTTCTTATAGACTCCTGGTGTTCCACGTGGAACAATCGGACGAATTCTAGGTTTTTATTAGCCTTCAGGCTCGAATTGAGACCGCAAAGAATGGGGATAATATTATGGCAAGAACGATTTGCATAGCGAATCAAAAAGGGGGCGTTGGCAAGACCACATCTTCGGTGAATATTGCCTCATCGCTGGCATCTTTGGGGCGGAGGGTACTTCTCATTGATATGGATCCGCAAGGAAATGCCTCAAGCGGATTGGGAGTTAAGCGATATGAGAATCAAGAGAGCAGCATCTACCACGCACTGATTGGAGAAAAGGAATTACGAGAAGTAATTCAAACCACTGAAAATCCTCGATTATGCGTTGCGTCAGCTAATCCGGATTTGGTTGGGGCAGAGATTGAGTTGGTGGATGTTTCTCAGCGGGAATATCGCTTAAAACAGGCAATAGCCACGGTCTCCCCACAATTCGATTATATCATCATTGATTGTCCCCCCTCTTTGGGACTTCTGACAGTCAATTCCCTGTCCGCAGCAGACACTTTCCTCGTCCCCCTTCAATGTGAATATTATGCCTTGGAGGGGCTGAGCCAGTTGCTCAATACGGCGGGGCTGATAAAAAAGAATCTAAATCCCCAGTTGAAAATAGAGGGTATTTTATTAACTATGTTTGATACCCGAAATAACTTAAGTCATCAAGTTGTAAAGGAAATTCAGACACATTTCGGAGACAAAGTATTTAAGGCTGTGATACCGCGAAATGTCCGTTTGAGTGAGGCTCCAAGTCATGGGAAATCAATCCTTGATTATGACCCTAAATCGATTGGAGCTCAGAAATATTTAGATTTGGCTCATGAACTGGACGCAAAAGTTTTTGGTAAATTTGGCAATGAGCCGGAAATATCTTTGGTGCAAGCATCTATGAGAGATGAGAACCGATCTACTTCTTCTGAATTAGGACTGACTGATTCACCCAATTACGCGGAGAATGAAGCAAATGTCTGAGTCATCGAATTATCAGATAAAAAGACCAGCAAGGAAGCAGGCCTTAGGTCGAGGGCTTGGGAGTTTGCTTGGAGAGCCAGTTTCAGAGCCATTGACTGATCATGTCACCACAAATCCCATTGATGCGTTCAGGATGGCTCAGCGGTCTGATCCATCAAAAGTCGATGCGGAGTTCGCTGCCCAGACTTTGGAAGGCCTGCAAATGCTACCAGTCATGCAGGCCAACGTGCCGGACACCGCCAGGGTTTGGAAAGTTGCTATAGAAAACGTATTTCCAAATAAGAATCAACCACGCCAGTTGTTCTCGTCGGAAGCCTTGAAGGAATTATCAGATTCAATCAGAGAAAAGGGAATTCTGCAGCCTATCGTCGCAAGGAAGATGAAAGACGGAGGTTACGAAATTGTTGCTGGAGAGCGTCGGTGGCGGGCAGCTCAACTGGCTGGTCTCCATGATGTGCCTGTGATTTTAAAGGAAATTGATGATCAGGAAGCTCTGGAGCTGGCACTCATTGAGAACATTCAGCGCTCAGATTTGAATCCCATGGAAGAAGCCGAGGCTTACGCCCACCTGATAAAAAAGTACAACTTAACACAGCAAAAGCTCTCGGAGAAAGTTGGCAAAGAAAGAGTGACGATAGCCAACACAATGCGTCTTCTTAATTTGGCACCCGAGGTACGCGCCATGGTATCAAAAGGAGAACTTTCTCTTGGCCAGGCTAAGGTATTGCTATCTGTCGAGGACTTTGCCTCACAGCGTCGTCTTGCCGATAGGGTTAAAAATGATAGGCTTTCGGTTCGGGCGACCGAAAAATTGGTTCTGAAGGCATTTAAAGAGCTGGATCAGGCTGAGAGAGCAACTGAGTCTGGAGAAAACATCGCAAAAAGGACCGCGCGTGGTTTAGCTGACGACATGCAAAAACTACTTGGAACCAAGGTCGACATTGATTACTCGTCTGGACGAGGTAAAATTTCTATCAGTTTTTATTCTGATGATGATCTTAACAATCTTGCAGAAAAGATTAGGTCAGCATGGCTGAAGTAGACAGATTTCCATCATTTTCGGCAATGGCACAGGCCTCAGACAACGTACACATTGGTCAGGTGACTGCTTTGCTTGATCATGGCGCATCCTTTGAGGGGCGACTCTCCTTTGAAGGGACTGTCCGGATCGGTGGTACCTTTCAAGGCGAAATTTTTACTAACGACACTCTGGTAATTAATCCAGGGGCAAAAGTTGAAGCTCAGATAGAAGCGGACGTGGTAATAATCAGTGGAATTGTAAAGGGCAATATTTTTGCGCGCAGCCGAGTCGTCATGCATCCCCCTGCTGTATTCAAGGGAACAGTCACAACGCCGAGTTTGAGAATAGATGAGGGGGTTGTTTTCGAGGGCGCTTCCTATATGCCCAAAACATAAGCGATTATCACTTCCTTTTGCCTTGACCCGTCATTCAATGAATTGATAAATGCTATCGCGCTGTTGCAGTTTATTGATTCTTTTTTACGGGGAATTCAGTGCTATGGATGTTCTTTCGGCTCTTGGCGTGGATGCCACACTGGGGATCCAGTTTATTATATTTTTGGTCTCATATATATTTTTGGTCAATGTTGTTTTTAAACCCTATCATCGTGCCTATGAGGAGCGGGTAAAAAGAACACTGGGGAATGCGGAGGTTGCCGAGCGAATTCTTGCTGAAACAAAGGAGCTTGAAGTCGAATTTGAACAGAAGGCAAGGCTTCTGAATTATGAGACAAAAGGTATCTTTGATAGTGAAAGATCTGAGGCAATGAAGGAGTACGATCGAACGGTTAGTCAGGCGCGAGAGCGAGCCAAATCGACAATGGAGAGAAATCGAGTCTCTATTGTGCGAGAGCTTGCGAGAGCTCGTGAGTTTATGAAGTCAGGAACCCCGGACATATCGCGTGGAGTGGTGGATAAATTAATAGGCCTTGAGGTGGAGAAATGAACAGAGTGATCACCCTCCTCAATTTATTGTTATCATTTTCGGCAGCCTGGGCTTCTTCGGAGGGTCATGGTGGTGGTGAGCATGAAATTCCTTGGGCGGCTCTTTATCCACAATTCTTGAATTTTACAGCCGTGATTGTTCTTGTTGTGATTTTTGGACGGAAAAAAATTGCGGCCCACTTTCACGGTCGAAAGGCCATGTATGCAGACCTTGTCACAAGATCTGAATTGGCCAAAAATCAGGCCGAAGACCATAAGCAAAAAATTGTTGAGAGACTAACGAAGTTGGATCAGACGACGTCGGATAGCATTCAGAGGGCCAAGGCTGAAGCCTCTGATTTAAAAAGAAATATTATCCACGATGCACAGGCAATAGCAGCGAGACTTGAAAGGGATGCTGTCCGGTTTAGTCAGTTCGAGTTGGATCGCGCTAAAACGGAACTGCGTAATGAAATCATTTCTCAGGCCTTTGATGGAGCTGAGTCGATTCTTTCCAAAGATGTCAATGCTGGCAAACATAAACAGCTCCAAAGTGAATTTACCGCTAAAATAAAGGTGGTGGGGCGATGACTGTCTCTGAAGTATCCACTCGATATGCCCGGGCCCTTTTCGAAATAGCTGTTGATCATAAAAAGGTTTCTCAGGTTCTTGAACAGATTCGCCTTGTGAGTCATCTTTGTAACGCCGATAGGGACATCGAATTATTTTTCAAGTCTGCGATCATTAAATCTGACGAGAAAAGAAAAGTTCTGGAAAATTCTCTCAAAGAGAAAGGGCTCTACGAGCCTGTGGAGTCTTTTGTTTTTTTGTTGGCAAAGAAGGGTCGAATGGCCTTACTACCAGAGATAGCGGAGTCTTTTCAGGAATTGACTGACAAGGCAAACGAAGTGACCCGTGGGGTTGTGTATTCTGCGTCTGCCTTAATGCAAGAAGATCGAAGCGCTATTGAAAATGCAGTGGCTTCGTATCTTGGGAGAAAGGTGATTCTTTCCTACAAAGAAGACCCAAAGCTATTAGGTGGTCTTGTTGCGCGAGTAGGCAGTTTTATTTTTGATGATACGCTCACGACTCATTTAAAAAGATTGAAAGAAGAACTTAAGAGGAGAGCTCACTGAAAATGGAAATCTCAATAAGAGCGGACGAAATTAGTCGAGTCCTAAAGGAACAAATAAAAAACTATAAAAAGAACGTGGAAGTTTCAGAATCCGGCACCGTGCTCTCTGTTGGAGATGGAGTTGCCAGGGTATATGGACTTGATAATGCCATGGCCGGAGAATTGGTTACGTTTCCGGGTGATATTTCAGGAATGATTCTCAACCTGGAGAAGGACTCTGTCGGAATTGTGATCTTTGGTGAAGACAAGGAGATTCGCGAAGGTGATACTGTCAAGCGAACCGGCAAGGTTGTACAGGTGCCAGTTGGAGAAGGGCTTCTGGGGCGAGTGGTAAATGCCCTGGGTGAGCCTGTTGATGGTTGTGGTCCGATTGAATCTTCTCATCATCGGATTGTCGAATTGAAGGCACCAGGCATAATTAAACGACACCCTGTGCATGAGCCAATGGCCACTGGAATTAAGGCCATTGATTCGATGATCCCAATTGGACGAGGGCAGAGGGAATTGATTATCGGGGATCGTCAGACGGGGAAAACCGCCATTGCGATTGACACAATCATTAATCAGAAGGGCAAGGACGTTCAGTGCTTTTATGTTGCGATTGGACAAAAACAATCGACAGTGGCACTTGTCGTTGAAAAGCTCCGACAAGCCGGGGCAATGGAATACACGACGGTTATTGCGGCGACTGCGAATGAGCAGGCTCCCTTACAGTTTTTAGCACCCTATGCCGGTTGCACCATGGCGGAGTATTTTCGAGATACTGGAAGGCATGCGCTCATCATTTATGATGATTTGACCAAACAAGCCCAAGCCTATCGACAAATGTCGTTGCTCCTTCGCCGACCTCCGGGAAGGGAGGCCTTTCCGGGCGATGTGTTCTATTTGCATTCGCGTCTTTTGGAACGTGCGGCTAAGTTGAGCGAGGATGCGGGATCAGGTTCACTAACGGTTTTGCCTATTATTGAAACGCAGGCTGGGGATATTTCAGCTTATATTCCTACCAATGTCATTTCAATCACAGATGGCCAGATTTTCCTGGAATCAGACTTGTTCTATAGAGGAATGCGGCCGGCGATTTCAGTGGGTAAATCCGTTTCTCGCGTAGGTGGAGCAGCCCAAATCAAGGCCATGAAACAAGTGGCAGGAACATTGAAGCTTGAACTTGCACAATTTCGCGAGCTGGAGGCCTTTGCTGCTTTTGCTTCAGATTTAGATAAAGCGACACAAGCCCAGTTGGCCCGTGGTCGAAGACTTGTGGAGATTTTAAAACAAGGGCAGTATAGCCCGTATGCTGCTTCCCAGCAGGTCGTGATCATTTATGCGGCGACAAACGGCTATATTGACAAAATTCCAGAATCTGATGTGAAGCGCTACGAATCGGAGCTGATGGATTTTCTGGTTCACAAGCACGGTCGAGTTATTCAGCTTTTAGATGAACACAAGGCCATTAAAGATGAGGTGAAGGCGGCCATCGTGGATGCTCTCGAAGAATTCAGCTCCATATTTGTAGCCTCCTCAAAGAAATAAAGGTAGTCCATGGCTAGTTTGAAGGATATTAGAAACAGGATCGCGAGTGTGAAAAACACTCAACAGATCACGCGAGCCATGAAAATGGTGTCTGCGGCAAAGCTGAGGCGTGCTCAAAATAATATTCTCAATATGCGTCCATACTCCCGAAAAATTCTTTCAGTTATTGCTGATATTGCTTTAACGCACAGAGTGAATCACTCTCTCTTGAGTCCCAGTGTTCACCCGCAAAAGACGCTGTTAGTCGTTATCACCAGTGACCGCGGACTCTGTGGCGGTTTCAACGGCAGTGTGAGCAAGTTCGCTGAGAGATTCTACAAGGAAAACAAGGGCAAATACGAGGTTTTGGATTTTTTGTTTATTGGTCGCAGAGGTTCTGAATATTTCCGGCGAAGAGAAATTCATGGGATTGAGACAATAACCAACTTGGCCCGCGATATTTCCTACGGACTTGCCGCTGAGGTTTCGGAGCGTTTGTTGAAGAGTTACTCTGAAGGTGGATATGATGAGATACGGCTAGTCTATAATGAATTTAAGTCAGCAATTTCACAAAATCTCACGGTTGAAACACTTCTTCCAGTGGATCTCAGCAAGGGGAGTTTTGATCAGCAAGAAGGGGCGCGCTTTTCTAAGGATCTTATATTTGAGCCGCCTCCCGAAGATATCATAGAGGATCTGTTGCATAAGCATTTTTCTGTGCAGGTCTATCGTTGTATGTCTGAGAGTATTGCGGCCGAACACGCCGCTCGAATGACGGCGATGGAAAATGCAACCAACAATGCGAGAGACATGATTTCTTCTTTGACACTAACTTATAACAAGCTTCGCCAGGCCTCCATCACAAGGGAACTAATTGAGATCTGCAGTGGGGCCGAGGCATTGAAGGAATAGAAAGGGAGTTTAGAATGGCTAATGGAAAAGTACTACAAGTATTGGGTCCTGTGGTAGACGTTGAGTTTCAAGAAGGCGAGCTGCCCGCAATTTATACAGCTCTCAAGGCAACTAATAAATCGATTGATGATCGTTCAGGAAACCTTGTTCTTGAGGTTGCACAGCATTTGGGCAATCGAGTTGTTCGAACAATAGCGATGGACTCATCTGAAGGGCTTGTTCGGGGAACCCATGTTGAAAATACAGGCCAGGCCATTACAACTCCCGTAGGAAATGCGGTCTTGGGTCGAATTATGAACGTAATTGGCGAACCAGTTGATGAGCGCGGCAAGATCGAGGCAAAGGAATTTTGGCCAATTCATCGTCCATCGCCAAAGTTTGAAGACCAGGCAACGGCCCAGGAAATTCTCATGACGGGGATTAAGGTCATTGATCTTCTTGCTCCTTATGTAAAGGGTGGGAAGATTGGACTTTTTGGCGGAGCGGGCGTGGGAAAGACTGTTCTAATTCAAGAATTGATTCGTAACATTGCCACAGAACACGGAGGATATTCTGTATTTGCCGGGGTTGGTGAGCGAACCCGTGAAGGAAATGATCTTTATCGAGAAATGACTGAGTCTGGTGTTATTGCCAAGACATCTCTGGTGTTCGGACAGATGAATGAGCCACCTGGAGCACGGGCCAGAGTGGCACTGACTGGCTTAACTCAGGCTGAATATTTTCGTGATGTTGAAGGACAGGACGTTTTACTCTTCGTGGATAACATTTTCCGATTCACTCAAGCTGGCGCTGAAGTTTCGGCCTTGCTTGGTTGGATTCCCTCTGCTGTGGGATATCAACCAACTCTTGGAACAGAGATGGGCGCTCTTCAGGAGAGAATCACATCAACAAAAAAGGGGTCCATCACGTCAGTCCAAGCGGTGTACGTACCTGCAGATGATTATACAGATCCTGCACCAGCGACAACGTTTACGCATTTGGATGCAACGACAAATCTGGATCGAGACATTGCGGCTCTCGGTATTTATCCGGCGGTACATCCATTGTCGTCAACGTCCCGAGTGTTGTCTGCCGATGTGGTTGGAGAGGAGCATTAT
This sequence comes from Bdellovibrionales bacterium, assembly GCA_016714165.1. Taxonomy (NCBI): domain Bacteria; kingdom Pseudomonadati; phylum Bdellovibrionota; class Bdellovibrionia; order Bdellovibrionales; species Bdellovibrionales bacterium. The sequence continues at coordinate 1,094,187 of JADJNU010000002.1, read as the reverse complement.
CGTACAGCTCGAGATGTTCAGGCTCTTTTGCAGCGGTACCGTGAACTTCAGGATATTATCGCAATTCTTGGTATGGACGAGCTGTCAGAGGACGACAAAATGGTTGTGACTCGCGCGCGTAAGGCACAGCGTTTCCTGAGTCAGCCATTTTTTGTTGCAGAGCAGTTTACAGGCATGAAGGGAAAGTACGTTGACGTCAAGGATACCGTACGAGGCTTTCGTGAGATTTTGGATGGTGTTCATGATAGCCTGCCCGAGCAGGCCTTCTATATGGTTGGAACGATTGAAGATGTAAAGGAAAAAGCGAAACGCCTCTAAGTCTAGAGATGGGCGGAGATTGTTTTGGAGGTAGCTCATATGTTTACTCTCACTCTGGTAACTCCGGAGAAGAAGTTACTCACCGATGTCGAGATTGAGGAAATTATCGTTCCCGCCTTTAGAGGTGAGTTGAATATACTTCCTGGGCATGCACCGCTCATGTCTACCTTGGGAATTGGACTTCTTCGGTATCGTCTCAAGGATTCTAAGACATTTGAATCTGCGGCGATCAGTTGGGGATATTGTGAAGTGAATCCTCAGGGCATTAATATTTTGGCTGAGACGGCCGAAGCCAAAGAAGAGGTTGATTTTGATCGAGTGCGCCTCAGCTTGAAGGCATCGGAAAGTAAAATCAAATCAGGTCGCCTCACCGAAAATGAGATCATTAAATTTCAGCGGAAAATCAAACGAGCGCGAACCCGCCTTCAGTTGGAAGACAAATAGTTGTACTTTAATTGATTGGGGTTGAATTTGATTTGAGTTGATTCTGTCTGGATTCCAGGTCTTTGGTTGAGGGCTCTCTTTGAGTCTCAATATTTGCAACTGGGTTTTTTAGAGATTCTGCCAGCCAAGTACCTACGTTGAAGTTCGCGGCGTTAATGTTGATAACGCCTTGGTAATCTTCACCATTTGAAATATTTCCTGGGTGGGTTGTGTTGATTACGACAAGGCGTGCTTTTGTTGGTGAATCCAGGTTATTTAGTATTCGCGCGCTTCCAATTCCGGTGACATAGAATATACCAAGCGCATGAGGGTGATTTTTCAGTATCTCCGAAATTTTGGGATCTTGGTCTGGTGACATGAGTTTAATGGATGCTCCCCGACCCCAGGTTTCTCGAAATTTGTAGAAAAATTTGGCATCGGCCGTGAAGATGATTGCTTTCTGAATTTCGACACCCGAACCAATCAACTGAGGAGAGCTGCGGAGACCTTCATTGAAGTTTTCTCTTGCGATTTCCTCAGAGATTTTCTTAATGTCAAAAATCACTGAAGCCAATGTTTCAGAAAGTGGCAACTCGCTGGATCTCACTTTAGCAAGATATGACTTAACTGCAATTTTGAAACTAAGGATTCGTCTCATCTTCTCGTCAATTTGTGAAACAGAGAGACGGCCTGATTCAACAGCTTGAAAAACAGCCTCGAATGCGGCCTCCTGCTGAGCGGCTGTCCAAGCTACCATCACAAGATCGCATCCTGCCTCCAAGGCACGAACAGCTCGTTCCCCGACGTTTCCTCCGATACCAGCTCCAACCATTTCTACATCATCAGTTATGATCAATCCAGGATATTTGAGTTTTGTTCTTAATAGATCATGAAGAAGAATTCTTGAAAATGTAGCTGGAAGCCCCGATGGATCAATCTTGGGAAATGCAACATGAGCGACCATAATGGCGCTAGGATATTGAAAATTGCCGAACCATTTGAAGGGAATTAAAGAGGATCTTTCGAGTTCCTCTAGAGTGTCGTATTTGACTGGAAGCAACTTGTGGCTATCGGAAACAATATTTCCATGACCAGGAAAGTGTTTGGCAGTGGGGATCACACCAGAAGACATGAGGCCCGTAGAAAATGCCTCACCCATAAATTTAATTTTGTCTGGATTCTCTCCGAAGGATCGATTGCTGATAAATGATTTCTTGAATGGATTTGAGAGATCAAGAACGGGTGCCAAATTCATGTTGAAACCCAAAAGTGAAAGAAGTCTTCCCGTAAGCTCTCCCACCTCTCGAGTCAATTTTGTATTTTGAGACATTCCTAAAGCCAGGGCGCTTGGGGCTGATGGATTGATTTTGATTCTCGCAACCTTGCCCCCTTCCTGATCAACCATGATAAATAGGGGGAGATCCAAGTGTTTTTGAGATATTTTTTGTAGATCTCTATTCAGCATTGAAATTTGCGTGGCGGACTTGATATTTCTACCAAAGATAATAACTCCTCCTGGCCGAAGGCGATCAAATCGCTTTTGAAGTGCAGTATCCATATCAGTTCCTCTGAAGCCAAAAACAAAGAGTTGGCCCACTTTGTCCCTTATCGTCATGGAAGCCAATCTGTCCTGTGCTTCGGTTTCTGTCTCTTGGTCCTTAGGAAGGGGTACTATCTGGGCATTGCTTGGATGATTTGGCGTGAGAATAAACAGGACCAAAGATGTGATTGTACGCACAGAATACCTTCGGTAGATTTGTCCCAGGAGAAAGAGGGTCTTTTCAGTTATGATTCTAACGATGGAGTGCATTGATCAACCAATTCGCATAGTTCTTATTGCAATACTTCTCGGTGTTCTCTCGACAGAATTTGACGAAAATGCGATGGGTATGGACCAAAGCCCTCCTGGTTCTAACTCTTCAAAATCCTCCAGAATCGCCAAGAATCGCCGCCCAAGTTCAGAGGAAAATCTGAATGACGGATTCATCATCGTTGAGCCTCATAATCAGCTCATTTCAGCTACCCGAGGTGAAGGCGCTGTGCTGCGTCCCTATCTAGAGCGACGTCGTGAGTGGGGAAAGACATTTAGCCTTTCCTATAGCCAATTCGTTCCAAATTATTATGAACCAAATTTCTATTCGGAGAACTTTGACACAATCTATTCAAGCGACGATTTGCCGCTCATTGAAATGACATTCTCTTGGAAGCGAAATTTTCATTTTGGATCACTGGGCGTAGAACTCGGCCTTGGAGCCTATCAGAATGAGTCTGACGTCGAGGAGCTGCCTTCGACTCTCAAAATCTACCCCATTCGATTGGGCGGAGTTTTCGCCATTGATGGTCTGTCGTCTGAGCCATACCTTGTCCCGTATCTCTCTGGTGGTCTCTACACGATTCATTATTCGGAATCAGTGGCAAGTAGTTCCTTCAACGGCTTTACTCAAGCAGCCTTTTATGCAGGAATTGGAGTTCTCTTTCAATTGAATTGGTGTGATCCTAAGGCAGCCCTTGATTTCTATTTGGAATCGGGGGTTGAAAACACGTTTCTCTTTCTAGAGGGTCGAAAATTTCTTTCGTCATCTGCAACCAAGGATCCAGATTTCGAAACAGATTTTTTCCCCACGGCTGGTATTCGAGCAGAATACTGAGACAAATGGTCAACTCAATGAACGATTCTTTTAGGACACATCCCACTGAGCAAATTGAGTTCATCACAAATCGCAGGCCAGGAAATATTATTCATTCTAATAACCAATCGGCTATCTGGCGTAAGACTGAACTTCCTATTTTCTCTCGTGGTTAATTCTAAAACTCGGGCAACAGGTAATGGTGTATTGTCAGTAAACGAAAGAGAAAGTCTTTTTGGCCCAGCCGAAATATCGCGAATTCCCAGATCACAACACATTTTGCGAATCAGCATGACTCCAAGCAAATTAAGAACTTCGTCTGGTGGCTTGCCAAATTGATCGCGGAGTTCATCTTCCAGTCTTTCCAAGTCTTCGGGGCTGGAAATATCGGTTAGGGCCTTGTAGTAATAAAGGCGAACCCGAATGTCGGGTATATACTTGTCCGGAATAAAAGCGGGTATTCTCAGATTTATTTCAGGATCGATCTCGTCTGCCTTTTCGGGTTCTCCTTTGGCAGCCCTGATGGCATCCTCCATGAGTTCCATATAAAATTCATATCCGACAGCATTTATGTGTCCGGACTGGTCTTCCCCCAATAAATCACCGGCGCCGCGAAGTTCAAGGTCGTAGTGCGCGATTTTTATTCCACTGCCAAGGGAGGTATTTTCTTGGAGCACACGCAATCGTTCCTGTGCCTCGGGATCAAGTCGACGCTGAGGCGGGATGAGGAGGTAGCAATAGGCCCGTTCTTTGCTTCGTCCCACTCTTCCCCGCAATTGATAAAGCTGACTCAATCCAAATTGATCCGCTCGATCAATAAACATTGTGTTCGCACGTGGAATGTCCATTCCGGATTCAATGATCGTCGTGCAAAGTAGCATATCAATCTCGTGATTAAAAAAGCGAACCATGGTCTTCTCCAAATTATCTTCGTCCATCTGGCCATGCGCGACGGCCATACGAACCTCGGGCACTATTTGTCGAAGCTCGTCGGAGAGGCCATAGATGCTTTGGATCCGATTGTGAATAAAGAATATTTGTCCACCACGACTGACTTCCGCGAGAATCGCCTTGCGAATGGTTTCTTTGTCAAACTTGCAGACAAATGTGCGCGTCGGCAAGCGATCAAGCGGTGGGGTGCTGAGCAAACTCAAGTCCCGTATTCCCATCAGGCTCATATTCAAAGTTCGAGGGATTGGAGTGGCAGAGAGGGCCAGCGTATCGACACTTGCCTTCATTTTGCGAAGTGCCTCTTTGTGCCTAACCCCAAATTTTTGTTCTTCATCCAAAATAATCAGGCCGAGTTCTCGAAATTTGACATCCTTACTTAGGAGTCGATGAGTGCCGATGATGATATCGATTTTACCTGATGCCAGATCAGTCAATGTTTCCTTTGTTTCTTTGTTAGAAACAAAGCGATTGAGAGGTTTGATATTGATTGGCCAATTCCGAAAGCGACTTCGAAAAGTTTGAGTGTGCTGAAAGGTGAGAACCGTCGTGGGAGCAACTATGGCAACTTGTTTGTGACTGGAAACAGCTAAAAATGCGGCCCTCATTGCCAACTCGGTCTTGCCAAACCCGACATCCCCACAAATCAACCGATCCATTGGCTGATCCTTATAGAGATCCCCTTCGATTTCTCGAATGGCAGTCAATTGATCCTCCGTTTCTTCATAAGGAAACGCATTCTGGAAAGCAAAGTAATCATTGTCAGGAGACGCAAAAGGAGGCCTTTTGATTTGCGCGCGTTTTGCGTATAGTTGGAGAAGCTCAAGGGCAATATCACGCAAATGGTGTCGGACTTTTGTTTTGGTTTTTTCCCAGCCAGTCCCACCCAATTTATCGATAAAAAGAGGATTGGTTGGCCCCGAATACTTTTGGATTTGTCCAATTCGATAGATAGGTAAATAGAGACTATCCTTGTCCTTATATCGAAGGTGAATCATCTCGTTTTGAACTCCCTGGATGGGCATGGTTTTCAAACCCTCGTAAACTCCAACTCCATGGAGTTTGTGAACAATGAAGTCGCCTGGCTTTATGTCCCCAAACGTGATGGCATTGGCCCGCTGGGTGAGGTACCTTCCTTTCGATATTCCCTCTTTCCAAGTTTGGACCCCCAAAAATCAGAGTCTTTCAAAAAAATGAGTTTGTCCGGATTGGACTTAATCGTCTTAGGACATGGGCCTACAAGAAGATGAATGAAGCGTCGATTTTGATTCTGTTCTGAACGAAGATCATCCCAAAAAACCTTGCGTTCTTCAATAGTTTGAGAATCAAAACCACACTTTTCCAGGAAAACATTCAGGCGACTTGCGTTTGAATGAGAATGAGTACAGATGAATACCGCAAATCCCTCATCTCTCAAATGAGACAATTTATCTTTGACGTATGAGATTTGTTCATTCGGCTTGCTGATCAGCGCAACGGCCTGCTGTCGAAACTCAGCCATGTCTGGAGCAGGGTATTCAATAATATCTTGGGCTAAACTGCCTTGAGGTTGATTTTGGTCGTCATTCTCAAAGTTGATTCGAGAGAATTCAATCTCAAATCTGGACTCAGGCCAATTCAAGGCTTCCAACCTCGAGTAGAGATCTTCAGGGCTTGGACGCAATGCCATGTCAGGGGAGTTTTTAAATCCGTCTTTTAGTGATTCCCAATATATATCTTGGGACCGAGAAATCTCCAGCGGATCAAGCGATATAATTGTAAGGGGAGAACAAAAATGGTCAAGGGGGGTCTCGGCAAGAGGGTAAAATTGAGAAAGAAGAAACTCAATTCCGGGAAAGTACTGCTGTTGGCTGAGCGAATACAAGATCGCATCAAGATCGGCCGAATCAAGCTTGCGTCCGTCCGTCATATTTCGGAAACGACCGATTGTTTGCTGAAGATCATCCTCTGAGTAAATAATTTCGTGAGGGGGTAAAACAATGATTTCGCTGATCTCATCGCTCTGACTTCTTTGGGATTCCGGGTCAAAATTCCGGATTGACTCAATTTCATCAGCAAACAACTCGATCCGAAAGGGTTGATCAGATGATGGGGAATAGAGATCCACGATCCCCCCACGTCTGGAGTAGCCACCAACCTCATCAACAATGCTGCAGGCATGGTATCCCAAGCTCTCCAATGTCTTGAAAAAGTTGCTATTCAAGGTTTGACCCTTGGAAATTCTGAGGCTTGCCCGAGCAAGGAGGGAGAAAGGAATCGTCTTTTGCAGGAGGCCAGCCATAGAGGCAATGAATACCTGTCCAGGTTTTGCGTTCTGGGCTTCATAAAGCCAGCGCACTCTAGCCGCGGCAAGTCGCGGATTGGGATATAAGCCCGAATAGGGGTTCACATCAAAGCTGGGCAGCTCCATGATCTTACGGTCCGGGGCAAAGAAATTGAGGCATTCGGTGAGCGGCCGAAGCTCAGCGTCCGATGGAACGAGCAAGAGGCGAGCTCTTTGTTGGTCCCAAGGGGTGTCACTTGTTGCGAGAGCCGACGCGAGTGAATAGGAAGACGTGCCTATCACCCTTACTTTGTTATCTGGTAACCTCAAAAGTCGCTCAGAAATTAGTTTTATGAGTTTTAGCTCTAGGGAGCTCGGATTGCTGAACATTGAATCCCTTGCAGTTCCTTTAATATCCATATTTCCTTCTGTGGTTTGATCGCTCCCTAAGGCTATACTCCACTATTGCGCCATGCTCCATCGTCTCTTGAGCAGCGGGTTTTGAGGATTTTTCCTACAAACGATATCTTCTTGATTCCATTCAATTTTCTTGGACTCTTTTGGCGCAGTCTGTATATATAAAGACACATCCTCTTTTGTCACTTCATTGACTCGGAGAAATTAAATGTCACCTTTGGTTTCGGTTTTATTTTTAGGTGTTTTTGTTGCACTTTTTGGTGCTGCCTTGGTCATGGTCTCCTCTCTTCTCGGACCCCGTTCTATTCAATCTACAATGAAGAGGCGACCTTACGAGTGTGGTTTAGAAGGGGATATAAGGGAAGATACAAAAATTCCAGTCAAATATTATCTTACGGCGATTTTGTTCATTTTATTCGATATTGAGATTATTTTTATGTATCCGTGGGCCGTAGCCTATGGTGATTTTATTTCCTCTGGACATGGGAATTACATTTTTATTGCGATGGCGATATTTTTAGCCATTTTCATTTTCGGCCTGGTTTGGGAGATTAGATCTAAGGCTTTGGAGTGGGAATAAGTATGGGTCATGATTTATTTGAGATCTCTGTTAACATTATCAAATTACTTTTTATCTTTCTTATGATGGTTCAGCTTGTGCCGGTGTTGGTGTGGATAGAGCGGCGTGGATCTGCCTTTATCCAAAATCGATTTGGACCCAATCGAGTCGGACCGCTGGGATTAACGCAGCTCCTTGCTGACGCTGTGAAGTTTCTCTTTAAGGAGGAATTCGTTCCAGATAAAACAAGCCCCTGGTTGTTTTACGCTGCCCCCATTTTGGCGTTGATCCCTGGAGCTCTGGCCTTCAGTTCGATTCCTCTTTCAGCGCCTTTTCAAATTGAAGCTTTTGAGTCTTTCGGCAAAACCTGGGGGCCCTATAACTTCGTGTCTCAGGGATTTGAAATCGGAATAGGCATTGTTTTTGTACTTGGGATTTCTTCTTTGGGTAGTTATTCTTTGCTTTTGGCGGGTTGGAGTTCGAACAGCAAATATTCTCTTTTTGGGGCTCTTCGTGCTACGGCTCAAGTGATTAGTTATGAGCTGGCGCTTGGATTGTCCCTAGTGGGAAGTCTTTTAATCTACAATACTTTTTCCTTTTCTGAAATTGTTCTCGCCCAGCAAGGGCCCTTGACCTTTTCTGCGTTTGGAGAGCCTATTGTTTTTTCCTATCTGCCCAATTGGGGGATATTTTTTCAGCCCTTGGGAGCTCTCATTTTTTTTGCGGCCATGTTCGCTGAAACGAACCGACTTCCATTTGATCTTCCCGAAGCGGAATCTGAATTGGTTGCCGGTTACCATACTGAGTATGGGGGGCTGAAGATGCTCATGTTTTATATTGGTGAATATGGTCACATGTTGGTTGCATCAGCGCTCATGGTGACATTTTTTTTAGGTGGCTATAATATTCCCTTGGTAGAGCCGAAGCAGATTCAAGATTTGCTGATTGGATTTGGATCTTCAGTTACCTTGTCCAGTTTGTTAACGGCACTTGTTCTTCATGTGGTGTTTCTTGTTAAAGTTTTGTTTTTTCTCTGGGTTTTCATTTGGGTTCGGTGGTCATTGCCGAGATTTAGATACGATCAATTAATGGATTTAGGATGGAAAACAATGCTTCCGTGGGCTTTAGCCAACACGATTGTGACGGCTGTGGTCGTATTAGTTTTGCGAACGAAGTGGGTGTAAATATGGAGAACAGCATACTGTTTTATGTATTGTCTGGGATCATTGTGTTGAGTGCATTTCTGATGGTGGTCGTGGCCAATCCGATCTACTCTTCACTGTTTCTCGTTATGGCGATGGTTGCTATTTCTGGAATCTTTTATCTTTTGGAGGCCTATTTCATTGCTGGTGTTCAATTGATTGTGTACGCCGGAGCGGTGATGGTCCTTTTGTGATGGTGCTGATGTTATTTGATCTAAAAAGGGAGGTGATGGCCTTCTCGCGTGGAATCTTCTCTGGGTTTTTGAAACTCACAAGCGCCGGAGCCATATTGGGTTTGGTATTTGGGGCGGCAGAGCGCTCTACAGAGATGATGAAAGTTCCATCGAGTTCTTCTTCGGCGACGGCATCGGGTTATTCATTAGAAATGAAACAACTGACCCAAATACTATTTTCGGAGTATCTGTTAGAATTTGAGATTCTTGGAGTGCTGCTGCTTCTGATTGCTGTGGGAGTAGTGGCAGTGTCACGCAGCAAGGGGGGCACTCATGCACGCACTTGAGGCATTTAAATATGTTGGATTAAATCACTATCTCGCATTGTCTGGCTTGGTCTTCACCATGGGTGTGATTGCCGTTTTGATGAGAAGAAACGTTATCGTTATATTGATGGGAGTGGAATTGATGTTGAACGGCGTGAATATTGCTTTTGTGGCTTTTGGCCACCATATGGGTGATATTCACGGTCAATTGATGGTTTTTTTTGTTATGACAGTGGCCGCAGCAGAGGCGGGAGTCGGCTTGGCACTTGCGGTGACGGTTTTTAAGCAATTCAAAAAAGTGGACATTAAGTCGTTTGAACAATTGAAAGGTTAAGGCCGAAAAAATGGTGATTCAGATATTGTTTGCAATACTGTTAGCAGCGCCCCTGATTGGTTTTTTGTTTAATGGCTTAAGATTTCGAAATCAAAACTGTGTGTTGGCGGGCTCTATTGCGAGCGGAGCAGCAATCATTTCTTTTCTTAGTTCGGCCTTGCTCGTTTCCTTGCTGATGCAAATGCCAGCTGGGGAAGGGCGATTTTTGAGGGTCCATTTTTTTGAATGGATGGCCGTTGGCGAATTCAAAGTCAATGCGGCTTTTTTAATCGATCAGATCAGTGCGATCATGATTTTGGTTATCACTGGGGTTGGCTCGCTAATTCATATATTTAGCGTGGGTTATATGTCTGAAGATGATAGGCCATCCAGGTACTTCGCTTATCTTAACTTGTTTCTTTTTAATATGTTGCTTTTGGTACTGGGCGATAACTTGATGGTGATGTTCGTTGGATGGGAAGGAGTTGGCCTCTGTTCGTATCTTCTGATTGGCTTTTGGTTTACAGACAAAGAGAAATCAGCGGCCGGGATGAAGGCCTTTATTACAAACCGAATTGGAGACGCCGGATTTTTACTGGGAATATTTCTTCTCTTTGCGACGTTTGGCTCAGTTGAATTTTCTCAGTTGAATCACCTATTGCCGGCAACTGCTGAAACTGGCTGGTCTGGGCCCATTACCCTTGCTTGTTTGTTTCTTTTCATTGGTGCCACAGGGAAGTCGGCTCAAATACCGCTTTATGTTTGGCTTCCTGATGCTATGGCCGGTCCCACGCCTGTTTCAGCATTGATTCATGCTGCCACAATGGTAACTGCCGGTGTGTACATGATGGTGAGGTTAAGTGCGGTGTTTGTCCTGGCTCCTCAAGCCATGATGGTTGTGGCTATAGTTGGCGCCATGACAGCATTGTTGGCTGCGACAATTGGTATGACTCAATGGGATATCAAGAAGATTTTGGCTTATTCGACTGTTTCTCAGTTGGGGTACATGGTTTTGGCCGTGGGTGTCGGTGCCTTCATGCCTGCCATGTTTCATTTGATGACCCATGCTTTTTTTAAAGCTTTGATGTTTTTAGGTTCGGGGAGTGTCATACATGCTATGCACCACGAGCAGGACGTTCGGAAAATGGGTGGACTTAAGCGATACATGCCGATCACATATTGGACCTTTATGATCGGGTGGGTCGCAATTATAGGGCTTCCTCCCTTTGCGGGCTTTTTTAGCAAGGATGAGATCCTTTGGCATGCATTCAACCTCCCAAAAGTAGGTCCTCTGTTCTGGATTGTGGGGGCCTTGACTGCGGCCGCGACTGCATTTTACATGACGAGATTAATGGCATTTGTTTTTTGGGGAAAACCTCGATTTTCGTCTGAAAGTCATCCCCACGAATCTCCTCCTTCGATGACATTGCCATTGATTGTCCTGGCTCTTTTTTCAGTCTTCGGTGGATGGATAGGAATACCTCACGTAATATCCGCTATTTTGCCAGGGCATCCGGGTCATTTGCTTTCAGAATGGCTCGAGCCTGTTCTAGCTAAGCTACCTGGCGAAGCCCACGGAAGTGCAATCTTAGAGTGGTCTTTAATGGGAGTTTCGGTGGGCATTGCTGGTTTGGCGGCGTGGTTCTCATATGATACTTATATATTGAATCCTGATCGGACTGCTAGAATCACGAGAAAAATTGGCCCTGTTTATAGAATTGTCGAAGGTAAGTACTGGATCGACGAAATTTACTTTGGCAAACTCGTCAATCCGCTCGTGAATTTGAGCAAGGGTCTTTGGGTTTACATTGATGTCAGATTTATTGATCAAGTAACCTATTGGGTTTCTGATTTTATAAATAGCGCAGGAAGGGGGATTCGCTCCCTTCAAAGTGGGAACCTCCAACAATATGCCCTTTTTATTGCGATAGGACTGATCTCTTTGATGATTTATTCCCTTTGAGGTGATTCATGTTTTTGACGACTTTGATTTTCTTTCCTCTGTTAATGGCTGGCGTACTTTGGTTTACTCCAAATGAAAAGATATTGAGGCCTTTGGCTCTGAGTTTTGCGACGGTTGAATTTGTTCTAAGTCTCATTCTGTTTTTTAAATTTGATCCCTCTCAATCTGGTTTACAATTGATTGAGCAGTATCGCTGGATTCCCTCTGTAGGAGTCTCCTATTTCGTTGGTTTGGATGGAATTTCCTTTTGGCTTTTTATGCTCACAACATTTCTGACCCCGTTGACGATTTTGGGTAGCTGGACGGCAATAGAGAAGAAGATTCGTGGTTTTTTGGTGGCGATGTTGTTACTTGAGACAACGATGTTAGGAACCTTTGTCGCGATGGATGCGATCCTGTTTTACACTTTTTTTGAGCTTTCTCTCGTGCCAATGTATTTTATGATAGGCATTTGGGGAGGGCAGAGACGCATTTACGCGACCCTTAAGTTTTTTATTTACACGATGGTAGGGTCTCTATTCATGCTTCTTGGGATCATAGCCATGATGTTTTATGCCCAGGATCAACTGGGGGTAATTTCGGCGAGTCTTGTTGATTTTTATAAATTGAAGATACCGTTCGTGGCCGGGGAGATTTTATCAACACAGACCTTACTTTTTTTGGCATTTTCTCTGGCATTTGCGATTAAGGTTCCTCTCTTTCCTTTCCATACCTGGTTACCTGATGCGCACGTGGAGGCCCCGACTCCGGGTTCCGTAATTTTAGCCGGTGTGATGTTAAAAATGGGAACTTATGGTCTTTTGCGTTTCTCGATTCCCATGTTTCCTCAAGCTTCCGAGTACTACTCCTGGATTTTTCTGTTAATTGGCGTTGTTGGAATTATATATGGTGCCCTGGTGGCAATGGTTCAGCCCGATGTGAAAAAATTGGTCGCCTATTCATCCGTTTCTCACATGGGATACATAGTTTTGGGACTTTTTTCTTTTAATATTTACGGGGTTAACGGTGGCGTGTATCAGATGCTCAATCATGGAATTAGCACGGGGGCCTTGTTTTTGCTTGTAGGAATGATTTATGAGAGGACTCATAGTCGTGAGATCACGAAGTATGGGGGATTGGCTTCGGCCGCACCAATTTTTACCATTATTTTTTTCATAGTGACTCTCTCGAGCATTGCAGTGCCGATGACAAACGGGTTTGTGGGAGAATTCTACATTTTGATGGGGGCTTTTCTGGGAGCACGGCCCTATGCATATTTTGCCGTGGCGGGAGTTGTGCTTGGCGCTGCATATATGCTCTGGATGTTTAAGCGCATCTTTTATGGAGAAAAGGGAACATTGGTAGTTGAACATGAAAAGCATGGATTGGACCTCAATTCTCGAGAGATCTTGGTGATGGCGCCTCTAGTTATTTTGATTTTTTGGATGGGGTTGTTCCCCGGAGATTTTCTTCGGTGGTCGAAGGCGAGTGTTGATCATGTCGTAGCCAATCGTACGAGTTATGAGCTGAGTATTTCAGATAAGGAGAGCTTGCGGGAATCTGTTACGCGTCATTTAACGAACGGATTAAGTAAATAGACTTGGGAGTCTTTTCATGTCGGTAAATTTTCAGTTGGTTGATTTATTACTGGTTAGCCCAGCGATTGCACTTTTTATTGCGAGCCTCATTCCTTTGAGCGTTAAGGCTTTTGGCAGAGGGCGAACACCAAAATCGATGTCGTCAGTATTGTACGGGGTGATTGGGCTAACAGTTGCAGGTGGATTAACAATTTCAAATTATGGAATTAACCAAACGGCCTTTTCCAAGGCACTGGTTTTTGATGGAATTGGTAGTTGGTCTGCCATTTTGGTTGTTATTGCAACCGCAATAAGTTTGATTTTTGCCAAAGATAATTTAGCTACATCAACGCGGCAATTTGAGGAGTTGGTGTTTCTAATTTTGAATGCTGCTATGGGGATGTTGCTTGTCGCGTGGTCCAACGACTTAATTATGTTGTTTATCGGAATCGAGGTCATGTCCTTGTGCTTGTATTTGGCTATCGCATTGAGCTTAGAGGAGCGACTTTCTAAAGAGGCCGCATTTAAATATTTCGTGTTAGGAAGTTTTGCTTCAGCGATATTTCTTTATGGCTGTGTCTTTATTTATGGGACGTCCGGTGGGACGTATTTACTTGATCTATCTGAGATCGGCGCGGACCTGATTGGTACAAACCGACTTTTTTTATTTGGAACTGTGATGGTGCTTGTCGGACTTGCTTTTAAAGTTGCGATAGTCCCGTTTCATTTTTGGACTCCTGATGTCTATCAGGGGTCGGCGACACCTGTTACGGGTTTTATGGCCGCCGGGGTGAAGATTGCCGTATTTGCCGCACTGTTACGTTTTGTTGGGACTCAAATTCTTAACGGAGAGAGAACAGAAGATCTCATCGTGGGTATTCAATGGTTAGCAGTGCTTACAATGATCGTTGGAAATATCACGGCGATCCTGCAAAAGAATCTGAAGAGGATGCTTGCCTATTCCAGTATTGCCCATTCGGGGTATATCTTGGTCGGAGTGTTGGCTGCAGGCATTGGCGAATTGGGTTATCTTGGCGCTTCCAGCGTGATGTTTTATGTATTTGGTTACATGATTATGACCTTGGGATCTTTTGGGATATTGAGTCTATTAGAAAAGAATGAAAATTCAGAAGTGGTTGCGGATGATCTTAAGGGACTGGGGGCTCGCAGCCCCATTTTGGCTGCTTGCTTAACGGTTTTTATGTTGAGTTTGGCAGGTCTTCCGCCAAGCTTGGGATTTTTTGGGAAATTTTATATTTTTTCAGCAGCAATCAAGCAGGGCTTTTTTTGGGTATCATTCTGGGGAGTTGTGAGTTCCGCAATCAGTGTCTACTATTACTTGCGCCCAGTGGTTTGCATGTATATGTCAGAAGGCGGAGGTATCGAGGTTGATCATTCAAGGATATTGAGCCGCTGGCTTGTGGGAGCATGCGCTCTGGCCACCCTAGTCCTAGGGATTTTTTCGAATCCCTTTTATGAAGAAATTCGCAAGGCTGTTGCCGGGTTATTCTAAAAATTCCTTGCACTTTCGTCTGTCTATAACAGGCAGTTATCATAGTTACAAAAGTATTCGATTCGTAAATCATATTCATTTGAGGTAGGTTTAGCCTAGGTCAAAAAAATTGGGGGTGTCTACGTGAAACAGTCTGGAGTCTTTTTTTTGGGAGTCGTCATATTGGCTCTTTTTTTTAGTAGTTTGATCTAAGGGTTTTTTTGGCAGCGGAGACCGGCCGAAAGATTCAACTCAACTCGTTCCTTTGCTTCAAATGTTGTACTGTCTGAGAGTTGCCATCGCTGCCTTGAATCCAATTTTCACAATTTTGGATAGGATTTTGGGATTCAAACTGAAGTGGTCAAAAAAGAACATTTCGTAGTCTTGGGGACTGGGGTGAATGTATATATAATCAACGTTTGGTTTGTAGTTTGTGCGAGAAATCAGGATGTCCATTAATTTTTCGCGGTGTTCAGGGGGTATATTGGCCTGTTTTAAATAACCATTTACAGCATTTATCAAACCACGGATTTCCTGCTGATGTTCGATATGCTTTGCAATCTTCTGCTGGACCACCTGGTAGAGAGCTTGATTGGCAATAATGGGCATTCCGTATTCGTGAAGTGAACCAATCTCTTCATTGAAATGGTAGGGTTGAATTGAATACGAAGAAATAACAAGGTCTGATCCATGATCAGCTGCGACATGAGTGCTCAAGGTATCTCTAATCTCTCCGTCAAAGAAATAAATTTCCTTTCCCTCTGAATTTGTAATCCCAAAAGGAGCAAAAAATGGAGGTAGGCTGGCGGAGGCTGCGACGGCCTCACTGATGTTCGAGTAAGAAGCATACTTAATCGTCTTTTCCTTAACGGTCTTTTCGTAGGCCCCGAACACAACCTTCCTTGAATGATTGAGTTGGGTCGCAATAATGAAGAGGCTCGGGCGAAGGGAGTGGAAATCATTGGAGAGCAACACATCTTCCCGAAGATATTTTTCTATGTTACCGGTCGTAAAAATCCCGTTAACTTTAACGCCTCTTTTGAGTAGGACCTCAATACCACCTGAAATAACAGGCTTTTTTCGAAACAAACTTGGGAGAATACGGGTGGCTCGAGGTGTTTTGATATTCAAAGCAAAAATATCTCGGTAAGTGAGAGGTCTTAAGTAAGAGCCCGTGCTTTTGGCCTTCCAAATCGCTGAAGTTAGTCCGGAGCCCTGAGTAAAGGCGTGGATTATCGCATCTACATCATAGCCAGCTGCCAACAGAGTACTGATTACCGATCCCGCACTGGATCCTACATAGGTTTGGAATCTAAGAGGAACTGGCGGGTCAGATTGATTCTTAGCCTCTTCAGAGCTGTGAAATCCACCCTCAAAGCTAAAGCCCTTCTCTTGCAATGCTAAACACACACCAATATGAAAAGCGGCGGCTTTGATCCCGCCTCCACTCAGTACCAATGAAGGATGCTTTTTTTCGCTTAAGCGCATGAGGCTGATCTTATTAAATTTTTTTAACAAAGGAAATGAATTCTCAATTTGATGGGAAGTTGGACTGAGCAAGCCTCCTCAAGTAAGGGTAAGCCAGAGGAATGAATACTCATCTCCCTGATATCCAGAGGATAGTCATAATAAGTGAGCAAATTCTCACAAATTTGGATATCCTGATTAGTCATATATAAAATGGCTATCCAAATAGAATGATCTGTAACCAGAAATACACATTAAAACTGTGAATGGACAAAGGGCCAGACATTGAGATGAGTATTCAAACAAGGTGTCAACGCAACAAAATGATGATAATTTTGAGTAGTCAGAAGGGGGTGTCCTTTGATCGGGCCCGAATGGATCAGTTTAAACGACTACTCAAGCAAATATAAAGTCAGCGTCTCAACTCTGAGGCGGAGAATAAAAGAAGATGCCGCAGAGTATAATTTGGAGAATGGAAAATATTGGCTGAAGGACATTCCCTTAATGATGCACCAATTTCATCCCAGGGTGATGATACCCAGCGCTCCCCATCCGTCCTTAGAGATCCAATCGGGCCGGAGCCAATATCAGAGATAAAGGGCCGCCCCTTGATTCAGGATCTGCCACTGAATCAAGGGGTAGAGTCTGATCAAATTGCCCGCACTGTACATTCTGTCCTTCAGGAAATAAAAAAGGCATACGCTATTATCCTTCAAGAGAAGGAAGAGCAAATTATCTTACTCAAAGAAGAGGTAACTGATCTGAAAACCTTGGTTCGGGTGCTTGAAGAAAGTAATGCGGCTCTTTCCTTAAAGTCCGAGAAAAGCAAAAAGATCGATCGTTCAGAGGCAACCATTGATTGGGCCTTTTCCCTCGATAAATGAGAGCAGATCTTTCTAAAAATTGAACTAGAACTGAGGGTGTTGGGCAAGTGCAGGTAGCATTTTATCCCAATCAGCCATAACAAAATCACCCTTATTTGTTACAATGATCAATCTCCTTAAATTCTGACTGACCCTAACGCCATAGAGTTCGCCTTCTACGTCCGGTACCAATGTGCGATAGGCGAGCTGGGGATTGTCAATATCTGTGACGTCGTAAACATCAACATAGTAGTCCGAAGAAACACCCACAAAGTAATCTTTGCCGTCAAGTTGACCATAGGTCGTCGATCGATACCCGCTAGGATTATCGATTCGCTTTGTCACAGAGAGATCGGGAGTGGGCAGAGCGGAATACTTAAAAAAACCTGAGACCCAACCGCCAACGAATACTTTTGTTTGATCTGGTGAAATCGCGCCTGACCAAAACCCACTACTGCCGCCATTATCCATCGAATATGTATTCAATAAACTACCATTTGAATAATCATGAGAGAGTATGGGATCCGCGTTGGCCCAGCCACCACTCAATACAAAGTTTCCATCTACGACCACCCCACCATTTCGAGATCCAGCCAATGTCGTATTCCATGTTGAAAGAAAACTCACCGCGCCTTCATTGTAATTCAATTTTACGACGCCGGCGGTTCTAATAACTGAAATATCCGTATTGTTAATTCCTCCCGACTCATTCACGCCAGCAACGTGCCGAGCTGATGAAACAGCTGAGTCAATAGTTCTTGTGAAATTCAACACAGATGGATTCGTTCCTAAGTTCCATATCTCAACGCGCCCACTTGCATTGCTTGTCACAACCAATCGCCTATTGGAAGCGAATAGTTTCACACCCAAACAGGTATTTCCCGTCGAAGAAGGAGTGGTGGCCGACCCAACAGTTTTCACAACTGTTGGGCTGAAAATATTAGCAAAGTCCACAACCTCAAAGCAGGTTCCTGGAAAACGTGAGCCAAGATAGGCGTAGTTAAGATCCCAATCAACGTCAATATCAACGTATGAATTACTCGAATTAGACGCCAGTTTTGTTGAGCTTAGAACAAAATCGTCATCAGTTACAGAAAGTGCAATCACGACTGATCCGATATCTAAGCGAGGTGTAGATGGATTTGAAAAATGAAGCGAGAACTGACGGGTTCCTTTTTGTAGGCTATCATTGGAGCCTTGAATGCTAAAGTAGCCGGCAAGTTGATTTGCGGGAAAGACAAGCGTGCCTGAAGAGGTGGGGAACTCAAGACTTGCTGCTGCCCCATTTGCATCCAATATTGTCCATTCAAGTGAAGCCTCTACAGTGAGGGCTGAAGACAATATTAAAACGAAATTCGTATTTGACCCCTCTGCGATGGTGACCGAAGAACTTCCGCCATCTAAGCTTACCGAAATCTTGCTTGTATCCGACCCTCCCATATTTCCTTGTATCACGTTGCTAACTTTGCAGCCAAAAAGCTCCAAGAAAAGCAATGCAAACAACAGCACTCTCGTAGGTCGTAAGCTCCATCTCGATTTCACTTGAACCCCCTCCAACGTACAGCCTCTCTCCCGCATTCTTATGTTAACATAATCTCTGCCCAAGCGTTTTGAGTTTAACGGAAAGTCATTCCCAATCAGCGAAACTCGATTGGGCCGAGACTTTATCGTTTTGGATCATTCATAATGAAACGAGAGGGCTACGCTAGGGTTTGTTCCATCTGAGCCCGCAGACCACGTGAACATATGTGATTTATTTTAAAAAGATGCCATTTCTTAACAGTTCCTGTTCATGCTTCTTAAAAATTATTTTCGGCACGCTCTCATCTTTGGAATGGACCGCATCGGTGAAGTAGGTCTCATCAAGTCCATAGTCGCTTGGATTAGTTGAGCCGACCACGGGGATATGGACTTGCTCGCCAAGACTTCTAAGTGCCATTTCCACTTCAAATAGATATTTAGTATCATCTCTAGCGACCAACCTCTGATAAGAGTAAGGATGAAATGGAGGTATGTAGAGAATCACCTTGATTCCTTTTGAAAGGAGAAATTCAATAAATGAGGTTAATAAAAGTATTCTATTTTTCGATACTTTTGCAAATTTTAAAAATTTGGGGTGTGAGTTTCCATATGTGATAGCCAGCTCATTCCCCTTGGCTGTGGTTGCCGGTTTCGCATCTTTAATTAATAGAAATTCTCCATTTTCCAAGATGTAGGGGCCTTTGTTAGTCCTCGTTTCCATTGTTATATTGCACCGTTCGTCTGATGAATTCCATCTATGTTTAAATCGATCGACAAAGTTGGTTGTGCTTTCTTGGAAGTAGCTGAGAGAAAGCAGATTCGTAACCTTTTCTGGTATCATAAATGAAGGTGCTAAGAGTGGCTTTGATATTTTATCATTTACAATAATTCTTAACATCTGTTCGACACTACTTTTTAGATTTTCCTCCCAACGGCGTTCGTATTTAGTAAGAGAAAATTGGACCGGATCCGTACCAATTATAATGCTTTTCGGAAGGCAATTTAGCTTTTTGTATTCAAAAAATAATCCAAGGTAATCTTCAAGAATCGCGAAAACGACGGAATTATTAACAGTTGTTCCATCAAAAGTATCCTTCCTGATTGTCATTAAACGCGAATTTCCTAGAACAAGATGGCGTGGGCATGTTTTGGTTCTTTGAATTATTTCCTTTTGTAGCAATCGATGGTTTATGTTTTCATTAAGTGTTACATTTATGCCAGAGGAGAGAGCCGTGGCCATACAGTCAACTACTCCAGTTTTCCAGGTATTCGCCGGATCAATAAAATAATTAATAGCGACGATGATGAATAGAATTGGTAAAAAAATGAGCGCCTTCAAAATAAGCCGCCGAATGTCCTTGACTTCAGAATTGGAAATAGATGAACTGATTTTCACCATAAACTCCCAAAAAAATTAAAGAAAAAATTATAAAAAAGTAACTAGACCAGCGAACTATCCAGTGAGTGCCGGTGAGAATGGTTTCAATTCCCTTTGCACGTTGCAGAAAATCGATCCAAAATAAAAATAAAATAAGAAGGACAGAAACCATCAATGATTGGAGACTCTCATCGAGGCGCAGAAGATATCTATCATCGAAATGCCACTCATTTTGGATCAAAAGATAAAGGATTCGCCACCAGCCTTGGTGGAGGCGGGCAATAATATCTATAGCTTGCGAAAGGGTGGAGGACCTAAAAAAAATTACACCCAAGCAAAAGAGAGCGAAAGTCACAGTGACCTGATAAAATTTAAATATCCTGGGGGAGCTCTCCATAAATTTCCCCTCGAACAATTGAGTTCGCAGCTGCCTTGTCCAGGAAGCAAAAATAATAAGGAGACCATTCAAACCGCCCCATGCGACATATGTCCAATTGGCCCCATGCCAAAGTCCTGTTATGAGAAATGTTGCGAACAAGTTAAATTGTCCCCGAAGATTGGAACACTTATTTCCTCCCATTGAGAGGTACAAATAATCTCTACACCAGCTAGTTAAGGAAATATGCCACCTTTTCCAAAGTTCAGACATTGTCTTAGAGAAGAAAGGTCTCTCAAAATTATTTGTGAGTTTAAAGCCCATTACTTTAGCGCTGCCGACAGCTATATCTGAATAACCGGAAAAATCACAATAAACTTGAATCGCAAAGAAGACTGTCGCAATTGAAAAGGAAACTCCGTCATGATCTTCTGGGAAATTGTATACACTATTTACGACTAGTGCCAAACGATCAGCAATGACGATCTTCTTGAACATTCCCCATGCCATCAATCTTAAGCCCTCTGTTGCTCGATTATACTCAAATGTGTAATGCTCTCTGAATTGGTGCAAAAGATGCTGGGGGCGCTCAATGGGACCGGCAACCAGTTGTGGGTAAAACATGACATAGAGAGAAAATGCCAAAGTGCCTTTCTGCTTTTTGGTTTCCCCTATAGACTTCTATGACATAGCTCAAGCTTTGAAATGTGTGAAATGAAAGTCCGACAGGAAGAATAACATTAAGCACGTCCATTGAGTAGTTGAAACCCAAACTCTTTGCGACAAAATGAAAATTGGCATTAAAGAAATTGAAATACTTGAAAAAGAAAAGAATCGCACAAGTCGTTAGTACACTCACTATCAAATAGTTTCTTCTTGCTTTTACCTTGCAGTTCTCAATCAAAATCCCGGCCGTATAATCAACAGCTATCGTTAAAGCCAAAACAAGAATGTACTCAGGAATCAGCCACATATAAAATATGCAACTTGCAAAAAGTAAGATCACCCACCTCTGTCCTGGTCCTGTTTCTGAGCTAGGTGCTGCAATAAAGTACAATGCAGTAACGAGCGGGAAAAAAAGCAGAAATTCCAAGGAATTGAAAAGCATAAGTTAAAACGATCCGCACAATGGGAGTTCAAAGTAAGGATGATATGGCAGAGCCAATTTTATTTTCTGCATAAGACATCTATTTTTTTCATCATCCACCCTTCATATCCGAAGAGTAGATTCTAAAACTGAGAATTGTTACAGGATAGTAAATTATAAAGAAATTTCAAACCTAGCTGAAAGTTGAGGGTGCCGAGCTTAATGCGATAAACTAACAAAGGCCCCTCTCCGCGAATCAGGCAGCGGAGGGGTTGGCACCTAATTTCTGCTTTTTCGTGCTCTTTATGATGTCTTTCTTTTTCTTTGGCTTTCTATCAAAAGCTAAAGCAAAGACTTCATCCAGATTTTCTACGAAAATGAAATTCATCTTCTCTCTAAATTCCGAGGGAATATCTGACAGATCTTTTTTGTTAGCCAACGGCAAAATAACCTTGGTGATTCCGTGGCTTAAAGCCGCGAGAGCCTTTTCTTTGATTCCGCCGACTGGTAAAACTCGACCCGAAAGAGTAATTTCGCCAGTCATCGCAATGTCGCTTCGTACAGGTGTCTCAGTCATTAAGCTCGTCAGGCAAGTGGCCAATGTGACCCCTGCCGAAGGGCCATCTTTGGGAATTGCGCCGGCTGGAAGGTGAACGTGGGCATCATTTTTGTCAAACCAATCTTCGTCAATTCCTAGTTCAGCTGAATGAGATTTTGCATAGGACATAGCTGCAGAGGCAGATTCCTTCATTACGTCTCCGAGCTGACCTGTTAGGACAAGCGCGCCTTTTCCCTTCATTTTAAGAGCTTCAACATAAAGGATCTCACCCCCCGCTTGGGTCCAAGCCAGTCCCGTGCAAATTCCGATCTGATGCTCCTTCATCTTTTCATCTCTGATAAATTTAGGCGGACCCAGAAGATCTGAGACTCTCTCCGCATCTACGATGACTTTTTCCTTATGTCCGGTCACAACAAGTTTGGCGACTTTTCGGCAAATCGACCCAATCTCGCGCTCTAGATTTCGTAGTCCCGCCTCACGGGTATAGTGCGAAATAAGATATTTGATCCCATCGTCAAGAAACTCGAGGTCATTTTTGGTGATTCCATTTTGTTCTATTTGGCGATCCACAAGATGCTTCTTTGCGATGAGTACCTTGTCATTTTCAGTGTACCCAGAGATGTGAATGATTTCCATTCTATCCCGGAGTGCTGGAGGCACGTTCTCTAAGACGTTTGCCGTGGCAATAAAGAGTACGTTGCTCAGATCGAAGTCAACATTGAGGTAATTGTCCCGAAAGGAGGCATTCTGTTCCGGATCAAGAACCTCCAGCATTGCAGAGCTTGGGTCTCCTCGAAAGTCCGACCCAAGTTTATCGATCTCATCGAGTACGATAACAGGATTGTTTGTTTTTACCTGTTTGAGTGCTTGCACAATTTTTCCTGGCATTGCACCTACATAAGTGCGTCGATGTCCGCGTATCTCAGCCTCGTCTTTAACGCCACCAAGAGACAGACGGAAATACTCCCTGCCCATGGACCTCGCGATGGATTTGCCAAGAGAGGTCTTGCCAACACCGGGGGGGCCCGCAAAGCACAAGATAGGTCCCTTCAGATCTTTAACTTTGAGCTTTCTAACAGAAAGAAATTCCAGAATTCGATCTTTAACCTTATGTAGATCATAGTGGTCATCGTTGAGAATTTTTTGAGCTCTCTCAATGTCCAAATTGTCCACAGTGGTCTTATTCCAAGGCAAGTCCACCATCCAGTCGAGGTAAGTTCTCACCATCGAGGCCTCGCTCGCGTCTGGATGCATGCGTTCCAGGCGCCCGAGCTGTTTCAGGGCCTCGTTCAGAACCTCTTCCGGCATGCCTGCATTTCCAACTCTTTCTCTGAGTTCGTCGATCTCTTCAGTTTTTGAATCGGTATCGCCAAGTTCATTTTTAATCGCTCTCATCTGCTCTCGCAAAAAGTATTCGCGTTGACTTTTCGACATCTCGTCTTTGGCGGTATTACGGATGCGAGCTTGCATTTGCAGGACCTCTAATTCGCTCGCCAAAATTTCATTTACGAGTTTCAAACGTATCTTCGGATCGCCTGTTTCAAGAACGCTCTGCGCGTCTGAGACTTTGAGGCCTAAATTTGAAGCAATGAGATCAGCCAAGCGACCTGGGTCAGTGACATCGTCCAACACCAACAGAATGTCAGGAGACAGCATTCTTCCTAGGGCAATGATTTTTTCAAGATGCTCCTTCGAATTGCGAATCATGGCCTCATATTCAATCGCAGGGCCTGCCTGTTGCGGATCTTCGATCTTCTCGACTTCAACCTCAAAACTAGGTTTAGTTTTGCTGTATTGAACAATACGGCCCTTGGACACTCCCTGGATCAGGATCTTAACTCGGCCGTCCGATAGTTTTCGCATCCTCATGATCATAGCAATCGTGCCCACTCGATAGATTGTATTTTCGGTGGGGTTTTCTTCTGTTATTTCCTTTTGGGATGCCAAAAAAATAAGACGATTTTTAGCCAGAGATTCCTCTACAGCTCTTATAGAGGACTCTCTTCCAACATACAGTGGGAGTATCATATAAGGGAAAACGACAATGTCACGCACAGGTAACATTGGCAGGGTTTTTGGTATGTCGATGACCTTATCGTCAAAATTCATATAGCCTCCGCAATTGGCGGGAAATCAATTAAATCTCCCTCTTTCTTCTCGGAGCGATAGAGGATCCCTTTAATAGCAAAAGGGGAGAAATGGTCCGGAAATCATGAATTTTAACAAATTGCCCAAGGTATTTTGCGGGTAAAAGTGAGATCCATGATACCTTTGTACAGGTGCACTCAAATGTTGTTAATTCTTATCTATAAAAAATACTTCTGTTTCAAATAAAATAAATTTGGACTTAGGTCTCAATTTTCCATTTCGAGAAGAAGTAATCAGTCTCTCCATCTGACTGACGGACTACTTTGTTCGCTTTTCTGACTGAATGGCCGAAGTATTCTTCCACCCGTTGATCACTCCCTTATCAATAAAGAGAGGAAAGGTCGGGCGTTCGACTTCCCGAGACTTGTTGGTGTAGAGGGTCCCCAGAACTCCCCTGAAGGCCTTTAATTGGGCCAAATGTTCGGTAAGCCCAATACGACTGCGTTCTCCGTCTTCAATAAGCTCTCTAAGAACTAGACCTGCATCGTAACCCTGAACTTCAAATAGTCCGGGCTCATCGTGAAACGTTGAAACGAAATCCCTAAAAAAATGGGATTCCTTAAAATGTGGATCATGCGCCAGAAGGCCATCAACAAAAATAGACCCCTCAGCGAATTTCTCACCTTTTTCAGCCAGTTCGGGTGTATTCCAAAGATTGGTTCCAAGTAATTTTACCCCCTTTACTTCCTGATACGCGAGCATTGGTGCAATCTGACTGACGGATCGAACGCCGTCTGGAATAAATAAAGCCTCGAAATCTATCAATGGTTGCAGAACTTCTTCTGGAGGAGAGGTACGTCCGCCAACAGAACCATTTTTTTTATGCCATTCTTTTAATCTGTGCTTATATTCCTCTAAACGATCCTCAATATAAAAGGTACCCACTAAGCGCTGTACGGGTCCGCTAAAGTCCGTTTGATTAGGTTCGTAAGTCTGGGCGCCCGAAATGGACCCGCCCCTCGCTAAGACTTCGTCCCAGAATAAATTGGCATATTCGACCCCGTATGCATCATTGGGATACATGATTGCAAAACGGGATATTCCCAAATCATTCATAGCGACATTCACCAACTGGCGAACTTGCATTTCGCTGGTGAGTGCATTTCTGAAAACGGTAGGTCCAATTTCCGTAATCCCAGATTTTTGAGAGAGAGCAATGCTTGGTACACCCAACTCATCAGCTTTCGAAGCCACGGCGACTGATGTTTTACTGAGAAGGCTTCCAATCAATGCGATGACATGGTCTTCGGTCACGAGTCTTTCGACAGATCTTCTCGCAATATCAGGATTTCCCTCGCTATCGAGGACCGCCAATCTGATCTTTGAAGGATTGGGTCCATAAATTCCCAATCCGAGTTGAATGCCCCTTAATGTTTTGTAAGCGTAGGTTGAGGCTTTGCCCGAAAGTGGCAAGACCGTCCCCACCGTGAAAGGATCAACTTTCCGTCGGGCTTCAATTTGTTTGAGGAGATTTGACGCCTTTTCTGAAATATCGCTTTCTGGAGCGAGTTCCACTGCCTCTATGAGAAAATCGTAAGATCTTGAAAAATCTCTTTGTTCAAAAAGCAAAGTACCCATTCTCAAAACAGCAATACTGCGGACGAAGCCAAAACTCTTGTCCTTTGCCACAATTTCCAAATCAGGATCACTCAAGTGAGATTCAACAAAGTCCAAGGCCCGATTTTTGTGTACTTCCCTTAGCTTGAGGTCAGTATCGTTTTCAGCGAGAAAAATCAATGTTCTCAATGCATCGATTCGATCTCCAACCTCGCTCAATACTTGAAACCTCAATCGATAAATGTCCAGCCGAGCAGAATCCGAGAGTCCCTGCATGGCAAGACATTTATTGGTGAGGCTAAGGACCTCATCATAACTGCCAAGTTTTGCTAAGGCACGAGCGGCTCCCAACAGAGCATCTGTTTCCCGCGGGCTAAATACTGTGCTATTCACGACGGAGATGTAGGATTCATAGGCGCTTCGATAGTCACGACGATCCATGTAAATCTGACCCATAAGAATATAGGCGTCGTCAGCGAGGTCAGATTCGGGGTGCTTTTGAACGATTCCCTTGAGTTTGGTTAAGGCTCTCTCATAAGAACCCGCGGCCATATCAATTTGTACTTTGTTTAGTATATCCAGAACCGGCCGAGCCGCCGCAGTAGGCTCCTTTTTTTTTGGCGTACTGACACAAGAACCCAAACTCAGAAGAATCAGACAAACGAGAGAATTTGAAAAGAAACAAAAAACTTTTGATTTCATTTTCGGCTTTTTATAACTTGTTGAGCGTTGGTCATAAATTCTGCCACCATCGGAGATTTCTGAGTAAGATGTGATAATTTAGAAATAGCCGCTCTTTCTGATTCGCTTATCTCCTGAGGAATATCGATAACAATGCGGATGAGCATATCCCCAGCCGCATGTTCGCCAATTGCAGGAAAACCCTTATTTTTAAGTCTGAAGACCTGACCGGTATGAGTTCCAGATGGAATCTTTAGGCTGGCCTTTCCCAATAGAGTTGGGATTTCAATCTCCGTGCCCAAAATAGCGTCTACAAAAGAAATGGGCAGGTCCAAGGTCACGTCGTTTCCATCCCTCTTGAAAAGCGGATGGTCTTGCAAAGTCACTATGACAAAAAGGTCTCCCGGAGCTCCGCCCTTTTGTGTTGAATCACCTTCTCCACGTAACTTTAGGCGTTGTCCGTTACGAACCCCAGAGGGGACCGTGATAGAAAGTTTCGCGGTTTCCTCCTTATTGCCTCTTCTCCGAACGAAAGAGATCATTTTTTCGCAACCCTTGGCAGCCTCTTCAAAACTAATTGACAGCGTATATCGAAGGTCAGCACCTTGTTGACGATCAAATCCCTGGGCGTCTGGTCTTGGGCCCCCTCGACCGCGCCGCCCACCACCAAAGACCTCGCCGAAAAATTCATTAAATATGTCATTGGCCGAGCCGACGTCACCGCCTCCAAATCCTCCAAAATCGCCAAAGCCAGGTCCGCCAGCAGTCCCTCCTCCAAAGGGATTCCTACCGCCGCCAAAACCTCCAGCCTGTGCTCCCGCTTGGCCAAATTGGTCGTACATCTGTCGCTTTTTTGGGTCCCTGAGAACTTCATAGGCTTCGCTGATTTCCTTGAAGCGCTCTTCTGCCTGATGATTGCCAGGATTCTTGTCCGGATGATACTTTAATGCCAATTTGCGGTAGGATTTCTTAATGTCTTCCACCGTGGCTGAGCGAGAAATTCCTAGCGCTGAGTAGTAATCACGTTTGGACAAAATCAACCTCTCTACTGCTGTATCATTGCCGATCACTGTTTCCAGATTGAGGTTCTCTGGCCACCACAACCTGGGCGGGTCGAATCACGCGGTCATGAAGTTTATAAGCTCGTCTAAATACTCTGCTGATATGCCCGGCAGGGGTCTGATTTGTTTCCTCACTGCTCAATGCCTCATGCAATGAAGGGTCAAATTGCTCACCTATCGGGTCTGTCCCCAGAACTCCAAAACGAGCCAAAACTCCTCGCAACTCCTCTGCTGTCAGTCGGACTCCGTTCACAAAGGCCTCGATCGTATCAGGACTGACGTTCATCTCAAGCGCTCTGTCCAGCACGTCCAACACATCCAGCAAAGACAGAATAAGCCTTTCTGATCCGTACTTAACCAAATCAGATCTCTCACGAATCATATGCTTTTTATAGTTATCGAACTCTGCCTTTAAGTAAAGGAAATCGCTTTTGCATTTTTCCAATTCCTCGCTGAGCTGAGTGGAGGAATAATCTTGAGAATTTTCAATTGAGATCTCCCCCTGTTCGCTTATAATTTCGTTGTGGTCTGGTCTGTCTCCATTGCTCCGATTTCTACCATCACCCGACAAGAGATCCTCCAAAGAAATAGTATCGTTATTATAGGCCAAAGTATGGAGGCAAAACACCGTTTGTCAATGCGTCAAATCGAGTTAGTTGGTACTTTCTGTGGCGAAATCTTGCCTTTCAAAAGTCAGCTCCAGAAATATTCGATTGCTCAGTCGCTCTCCTTTGGAGGTTAAGGTCCAAGCCCGTTCATTTCTAGCAAGGAGGCCTGTTTGCTCAAGATTTATCAATTTAGGGACAACAATTTCTGCTACGGACGGGCCAAATTCAGAGAAGAGACGAATAAGGGAGAGTCCTTCCCTTATTCGAAGCGAAGTATGACAGAAATCGGTCAAAGCTTCATGGACCTTCAAATACTCAATCTGGCTTGAGGGAAATCCAAGATGCCTCTCGTCTCCTTGAAGCCCATTTATTTGGCTTTCGTAAGTATTTAGACTACTTGAGTTCCAAAATCGCACTCCCTGCTGCATTCGAGGATCATAGGAATGGGCGCTGAGGCCTAAACCCCAATAGGTTCCGTTCTTCCAGTAGAGTAGGTTGTGGCGAGACTCCATTTTTGGCTTTGAAAAATTTGAAATTTCATATTTGCTTATCCCCATGGTTCTGAGTCGGACCTCGATAGCTTCAAACATGTCAATTTGAGTTCCCTCCGGCGGCCGGTTTTTTTCCATGGGATGGCCACTTGGAACTGTCAAACAATAGGCGCTCAAATGCGGTGGGTCAAACAGTTCGACTTCATCTAAATCTAGCTCGAGCTGGTCCAAGGTTTGGCTGGGTAGGGCAAACAGAAGGTCAAAGGAATAATTGAGGCCTCTCTCCCTCAATAGTCTTAGCGTGTGACGAGTGTCTTCAGCGAGATGGCGTCTTCCGCAAAGTTTGAGAAGTTCATCATTAAAGGTTTGAGCACCAACGCTGAACCGATTGATGCCAGATTTGATATAGAAGTCTAGCTTTTCCTCGTTAATTGTGGCGGGGTTGATTTCAATAGTCACTTCTGAATCCGAATCAATCTCAAAGCCGCAATTGGCAAGCTCACTAATAATGGATAGAATGGAAGAAGCGGGGATAAGGCTTGGAGTTCCTCCTCCAAAGTAAAGGCTTGCCAATTTAGTCGGTTCAAACAGGGAGGATCGTTGCTGAATTTCACGGAGAAGAATTTGCAGGTATTTTTCGGGAGGCATGATCTCACTGAATTCAAAAGTGGTGAAGTCGCAGTAACGACAACGCTGTAAACAATAAGGAATGTGGACATAAACACCAAAGTCCATAGGCAGGTATTAAACGATGTCTAAGAAATTTCAATTAAAAAACGGTTTGAAAGTTCTCTTCGTAGAGAGCAACAAATCACCTGTCATCTCAGTTCAGATGTGGGTGAAAACGGGGAGCGCAGACGAACGCAAAGGAGAAGAGGGAATCAGTCATTTCATTGAACATCTCCTTTTTAAAGGAACCAGGAAATATGGGGTTGGGCAAATTGCTTCGACCGTTGAAGGGGCCGGTGGCGAGCTCAACGCGTATACTTCTTTTGATCAAACAGTATTTTATATAACGATTTCTAAACATTTTTCCGACACGGCTTTAGATGCCATCGTCGAAATGATGGGATTTCCTCTCTTTGATGAGCAGGAAATTAACAATGAACGAGAAGTTGTAATTGAGGAAATCAAGCGTGGCCAGGACGATCCTCATCGCCGCTCCAGTCAACTTTTGTTTTCAACATGTTATAAGAAGCATCCCTATGGAATCCCAGTTATTGGCTTTGAAAAGGTGATACGATCCATTTCAAGAAAAAAAATCATTGAGTACTACCAGAGTCGTTATGTTCCTAAAAATATGACCTTATTGGTTGTGGGTGATTTCCAACATAATGAGATGAAGAAGAAGGTGGAGAGACTGTTCGGAGCCTTGCGGCCTTTTAAACTGAGAAAAGTGAAGCGTGCCAAGGAATTCGTCCAGAAATCGCCAAGAATTAAGATGGAAAAGGTGTCTTTTGAAGAAACGCTTTTAACTTTAGCCTGGAAGACACCTCCCATTCGTCATAAGGATACACCAGCTCTTGAGGTGCTAGCCCTCATACTTGGTCAAGGAGACAGCTCCAGATTAACAAAGCGACTCAGGCTTGATCGTCCAATTGTAAACTATATTGGCGCGAGTAACTTCTCTCCTATTGATCCTGGATTTTTTGCTGTTTCACTCTCCACGACACGGGAGAATTTGGAAGTGGCCTTGAACGGAATTCGTGATGAACTTGACGCCATTCTTTCTCAAGCACCTGAAGAGGAAGAAATAAAGAAGGCCGTTGTCAATTTAGCGAGTGAGGAGTTTTATGCCTTAGAAACGGTTGATGGAATGGCAAGGAAATTTGGCTCCTATGAACATCTTTTTGGAGACTACCGGTATTTTAGTGAATTTATTAAATCGGTCTATTCTTTGACTTCAGAGGACATTCTTCGAGTAGCAAGAAAATATATTCATCCCAAAACCCTCAGCATGATATTGACGACCTCCCGCGGAGAAAAGACGGCTGAGGAGATACTAAAAAATTGGGCAAAATCCTTTTCCGTACCTGCAAAAAGGAAAGCTAGGTCAAAAAAGGCACAAAAAAATGATCCCAAACTAAAATGGAAAATGGCCGGCAATAAGGCTTCGAGTGAGAATCTTCCAAAGAGACATCTTCTTAAGGGAGGAGTTTTTATTGTTCGAACCTCTCATGAGACCCCTGTTGTAAATTTGAGATGTGCTTTTCGAGGAGGACTGCGTCTCGAAAGTCCCAATAAGTGCGGTCTTACGGAACTGTTGGCGCGGACTTGGGCGACGACCACAGAAAGTCTATCGGAATCTGAAATGTATAAAACCATGGAAAGCATGGCCGCCGGGCTGTCTTCGTTTGGAGGACGCAACACAGCTGGGATTAATCTCACTGCCATGTCGGCTTTTTGGTCAAAGAGCTTGGACATTTTTGGGAAAGTCCTATTGGAACCCTTGTTTAGCGAAGAAATAATAGAGCGAGAGAAAATTGTTGTTCTGGAGCAGCTGAAGAATCGAAATGACAATCCGGCACAGGTGGCCATCCACGATTTCATGGCTAATATGTTTGGCAAACATCCTTATGGTCGTGATCCCCTAGGTGAAGAATCTAGCATCAAATCTATCACTCGAGAGGATTTGATTTCACATTATAAAATGATGGTATCAAGAAAAAATTTTACGGCGGTGGCATCGGGGCATTTGGACGAAGGAAAACTCAGAGTGAGCCTAACGGATTTCTTAGAAAAATTGCCAGAGGGAGAAATCAAGCGGGAAATGTTTGAGTTCAAAAGGCCAAGCGTTCCCATCAGATCTTACCTTCCAAGCGATAAAGAACAAACCCACATCGTTGTTGGGTATCCTGGAATTACCTTTACGGACAAGAGGCGTTACACACTGCAAGTTTTGCAGTCAATTTTAGCTGGTCAGGGTGGGCGTTTATTTCTTGAACTGAGAGACAAGGCGTCCCTTGCTTATTCGGTGGCTCCTTTGCGAATGGAAGGAATAGATGCCGGCTATTTCGGCGCATATATTGGGTGCTCTCCAGAAAAGGGCGCAAAGGCGATTCAGATGATGCAAACAGAATTTGATAAACTGTGCGATCAATTGGTTCCTGAGGCAGAAATTATTCGCGCGCGAAGCTATTTGATCGGTCGCCATGATATTGATCTTCAGAAAAATTCGGCCATTACAGCGGCGATTCTTTTTGACGAGGTCTATGGTCTTGATTATCGTGAAGCATTTCGCTACGCAGAGAAGCTTGAGGTTGTCACTGGGAAGGATATTCAAGACCTTGCCCAATCCCTCTTTTCACAGCCTTCAGTCATCACAGCAATTGGGAGAGACCGACCCTGGTAGGCCAAGGCCAGCCAGACCAATATTCGGCAGTTATGAAGTCTATAATGGATACTTATCGATATTTGAAAAAATGATCCATTTTGAGTCGCTCGAACCGTCCGTTCCTCAAATGTGTCCAGGTTCTGGCAAAAATCAGCCCATTTTTTGATAAAATCAAGGAGTCTTTGTTCCGATATTCTATAGGTGAATATCGGTTGTTGATGGAGTCTCTTTCATTAAGGAAAGAAGGATGGATCAGACTAAGAAAAAGCAAGCAAGTCCAGATCTAGTCGCAAGTTCTAGGGAGTATTTTTCTGAGTCGGTAATTGATGCATTTCGTGAATGCAAATTGGAAGCTTCCGCAGATGTAAAAACCTATATCATCGATTTACTCGAATTCTATTTACATACGGGAAATCTCTTTTATTTGTCTAAAGAGGATGGCAAGAAAAGCCAAGAGACCTTGGCGGAACTATATTTGAAAGCCATCGGCGCACAGCCTCCAGTCAGCTTTGAAATGTTTAAAAGGCTTGCTGATTCGAGCCTGTACATAAGTGGTTTTTTTGGGGATTCGCTAAAGCGAAAGATTGTGGACGTTGATTATTATGCCGGAATTGGTGGATCTGCATACAGACACTTGGCCTCCCTTTCAGGTCGGACATTGAAGGCGGGAGTTTTCAATGATTTTTCTCTGAGGTTTTTGGATTTTGTGGACGTGCTGACCTGTGTAAGCCAAAAGGCTTTTTTTGTGAATCAAGAGGATCTACTCCGTCTTTATGATCGTTATGTTCTGACTGGCTCAAGACAAGCCGAGGATCAGCTGTTGGATCGAGGGCTTTTCACGCCAACGACGTACGCAAAAAAAGTAGTTAAGCAGTAGAAATCGTCAATGGACCTTCAAATTTCTCTATGGTAGCATCCTGTATGTTCAATTTAGGTTTTTCAGAGATGGTTCTACTCTCTGTTCTAGCACTCATATTTATTGGCCCCAAGCAGCTGCCCGAGTTAGCTCGGGTTGTTGGCCGTTTGCTCAATGAATTTAAGAGGGCGACGGGAGAATTAACCTCCTCTTTCACTGATATCAAGCATCAGGCGGATCGTTTTGTGCATAAAACTGAGGACCAGGTACGCCAGCAGCTATCAATAGATAAATTAGATAAGGAGGATATGGCACCTCCTGGAGGTGACGGCAGTTTTGACAGCTTGAAGGTTGAGCCAGAGACCAGTTCAGAAGATTCCAAACCAATTGAAGCGAACAAACCGAAATATGAATAATTTTAGCGGCGAGCCGAATCAAACTCTTGTGGAGCATCTGTCGGAATTGCGAATAAGGTTGATGTGGTCAATCTTAGGGATTTTTCTCGGATTTCTTGTGTGTTGGGGCTTTAGTGATTTTTTATTTGATATCGCAAGAGGGCCAATTTCTCCTTATTTAAAAAGCACAGCTGGCGGTTTGGTTTTCACGGCCCCAATGGACAAATTTTTGGCTCATTTGAAGGTGGCTGTTTTGGCGGGAACTTTGGTATCTTCGCCGTTCTGGCTTTACCATGTGTGGAAATTTGTGGCTCCCGGGCTCTATGAAAAGGAAAAGAAATACGCTATCGCCTTTGTTTGCTTTGGTACGGGTTTATTTATGCTCGGGATGTGTTTTGTGTATTTCATTGTTCTTCCGATGGCGTTTAAATTTCTGATGACCTTTGGGGGCAATACGGACACTCCCATGATAACTATTGGAGAGTACCTTTCTTTTTTTGTGACGACGACTTTGGTTTTTGGTCTTGCTTTCGAAATGCCGCTCATATTGACAATATTGGGAATTATGGGCCTTGTTTCTTCTTCATTTTTAAATAAGTACAGGAGATATTCTTATGTGATATTGGCTGTCGCCTCGGCAGTATTTACCCCTCCAGATGCCTTAAGTATGATAATGATGCTTGTGCCTCTTATCCTTCTTTATGAGATGTCTATATTTTTGGTAAAGATATTTGAAAAAGTTCCATACAGCGATCCGATTACAAAATCATGAGTTCAGAATCTATAGGGTCAAAGTCTCCTTGTATTGGCCGAATACTTTTCTGAGGGTGTCAGAAATTTCTCCCAGAGTTACTTTGTTTTCAACTGCCTCCACAAATAGGGGCATGAGGTTCTGGCGACTGTCTTGAGCCGCAAGTTGAATTCTCTCCAGCGATGTCTTCACAAGTGAGGCATTTCTTTTTTTAAGAAAAATATTGAGCCTGGAGATCTGGTCCTTGGAGATCTCATCTGAAATTCTCAGAGTTTCAATTTTTGATTGCTCCGACGTCTCAAAGCAGTTAACTCCCACAATTTTTTGATTTCCACTCTCAACATCGAGTTGGAACTTGTAGGCAGCATTTTGAATTTCATTTTGAATCCAACCGGACTCTATGCAGGCTATCACACCTCCCAATGCTTCGATGCGATCGATATATCCCATTGCCAAGGTTTCCAATTGATTGGTGAGTGATTCAATGTAAAAGGATCCACCCACGGGATCCGCTACATCAGTGACTCCGGATTCATGTGCGATAATTTGTTGGGTACGAAGGGCAATAGTGACTGCGCTTTCAGTGGGCAGACCCAATGCCTCATCCATGCTGTTTGTGTGTAGGCTTTGAGTTCCACCCAAAACAGCCGCCAGAGCCTGGAGTGTAACTCGAACTATATTGTTCTCTGGCTGCTGGGCAGTCAAAGTGACTCCTGCTGTTTGGCTGTGAAATCGGAGCTTCATCGAACGTGGATCTTTAGCTCCAAATCGCTCTTTCATGATCTTTGCCCACAATCTCCGAGCCGCCCGAAATTTCGCAATTTCCTCAAAAAAGTTATTTTGCACATTAAAGAAAAAACTCAGTCGTCCAGCAAAATCATCTACAGAGAGCCCCTGAGACAAGGCTGCCTGAACGTAGGTAATTCCATTGGCAAGAGTGAACGCAATCTCTTGGGCCGCTGTGGCCCCGGCCTCGCGAATATGGTATCCCGATATGCTTATTGTGTTCCATTCCGGAACTTCCCGCCCACAATAATCAAATATATCTGTAATAATTCGCATGGATGGCTGAGGAGGATAGATGTAGGTACCACGTGCTATGTACTCTTTGAGTATGTCGTTCTGTATCGTGCCACGGAGTTTGTTTAAAGAAAAGCCTCTTTGTTTGGCTATCGCAATGTAGAAAGCAAGTAGAATTCCGGCAGTTGAATTGATAGTCATAGAAGATGAGATTTCTTCGAGGGGAATTCCTTCAAGAAGTATATTCATGTCCTCAATGGTCGAAATGGCCACGCCTACTTTTCCAACTTCGCCGCTTGCCATGGGATGATTTGAATCGTAACCCATTTGTGTTGGGAGATCGAAGGCAATGCTGAGTCCGGTAGTTCCTTTAGCGAGCAGAGACTTGTAAAGTCGATTACTTTCTTGGGCAGAACCGAAGCCTGCGTACTGGCGCATGGTCCAGAGGCGGCCTCGATACATGCTAGGTTGAATTCCGCGAGGAAAGGGATATTCGCCTGGAAGAGAACAATCAGATTCATTCTTATCTAGCGGTGCGAGGTCGCTCTGATTGTAACAGGGCTTCAGTTCTATTCGACTGGAATTGAAAAATGTCGATTTGCCCTTATCAGCTTTATTGAGTTCGCTCATGACTCAAAACGAATCAGTACGGTTCCGTTGTCGACGTTTTCGCCTTCCTTTACCTCAATGGACTTGATTTGAACTTCACGAGGAGCTCGCATTTCATTTTCCATTTTCATTGCTTCCATGATCAGCAGGGGAGTACCCGCCGGAACAATGGATCCTTCCGCTACCAAAATTTTGACAATTTTTCCTGGCATTCCTGAGTCGAGAGTAACCCCCCCACCAAAAGATCCTCCTGCCTTGAGGCTTTCATGAAGCAGCTTTTCTTCGTTGTAAATTTTAATATTTCGAAAGGTCCCGCGCGTGAACACTGTATAATCAGTGTCTTGACCGATGCAATCCACGAGATAGGAACTGTTGTTAAACAATAAACTGATAGTGTCCTCCGCAAATTGGTAGTCCACTTTGGGGATTTTGTGATTTATCCAGTCAGAGGTTCCTTCACGGACAGAAACTTGCCAGCAATGACGACTTTCGGTGACGGTGACCTCGTATTTTATTCCATTGCTTTCTGCTTCGAAGTACATATCTAAATCCTCATGCTTTTGGAACGTCCCAGTTCTTTCCAGCGGCTGGCTAAATTAAATTCACCGATATTGCGCGATTTG
The DNA here is from genome assembly GCA_016714165.1 of Bdellovibrionales bacterium. Classification (NCBI taxonomy): domain Bacteria; kingdom Pseudomonadati; phylum Bdellovibrionota; class Bdellovibrionia; order Bdellovibrionales; species Bdellovibrionales bacterium. Next base: position 1,058,222 of record JADJNU010000002.1, on the reverse strand, counting down.
CTATCGATATAAGCAGTGATAGCTGCCGAAATCAAAAAAAACATGCTCATCAACAAACATAAATAGCTGCTTTTGTTCGCGACCCTTCATTTGGTTATCCAGGAACTGAGTTGTGTAACTCCCATCTAAGAATGTGGGGTGCTCGAGAATATTCTTGTGAAGGACAATGTTTGTTTTCACGCCAGTTAACATGAATTCTGCAAGGGCTCGTTTTAAGCGGCGAATGCAAGTTTGTCTATTGGGTCCCCAAACAACCAACTTTGCGATCATGGAATCGTAGTAAATGGGAATCTCATACCCTGGGTAGGCATAACCATCTACTCGAACAAAGGGCCCCTGAGGAATTCGACACTTACGAATCGTTCCCGGGCAAGGGGCAAAAGAAATTGGATCCTCAGCGCATATCCGGAGTTCAATCGAATGTCCGTTCTGTTTGATTTCTTCCTGACGGAAGGACAATTTTTGGCCGGCAGCAACCAGAAGCTGTTCCTGGACCAAATCAATTCCAGTTACCATTTCTGTAATGGGATGTTCAACTTGCAAGCGCGTGTTCATCTCCATGAAAAAAAATTCTTTGGTGTTATTGTCAAAAATGAATTCTATTGTACCGGCCCCGACGTAGTTAATCGACTTGGCTGCTCGAACAGCCACCGCACCCATTTTTTCTCGAATTTCATGAGGCACGGCGATGCTGGGACTCTCCTCGATAATTTTTTGGTTTCGTCTTTGTACGGAACACTCTCGTTCGAACATGTGGACGGCGTTCCCGAATTTATCTCCGAAGACCTGAATTTCAATGTGCTTTGGATTTTGAATGAAGCGCTCGATGAAGACTCGATCATCTTTGAAATAATTTTTTCCTTCGGACTGACAGGTGCGAAAGGCCGCGGGCAACTCATCTGGATGGTGGGCCACTCGGATTCCCTTCCCACCGCCTCCGGCCGAAGCTTTTATCATGACGGGATAGCCTATTTTTTCGGCTTCCAAGAGAGCTTGCTTTTCGTTGTCAATCGCGCCAGCTGATCCGGGGACAGTTGGGACCCCAGCTGCCTTCATCAGTTCCCGAGAGGCAAGCTTGTCTCCCATGGCTTCGATATTTTCAGGGGTTGGCCCGATAAACGTAATTCCCGCCTTTTCAACGAGACGAGCAAACTCGGCATTCTCACTAAGGAATCCATAGCCGGGATGAATGGCATCCGCCCCAAACTCCTTTGCGACAGCTATGATTTTGTCACTTCGGAGGTACGAGTCCTTGCTAGGGCCCGGACCAATTAAAATAGCGCGGTCCGCGAGCAATACGTGGGCGCTGTTTCGATCTGCCTCGCTGTACACGGCGAGAGTATCAATTCCAAGCTCTCGACAGCACCTAATAATTCTGATAGCAATTTCGCCTCTATTTGCAATAAGTACTCTTTTAAATAACATAGTTGGTTTCCTCATAGAGGGATATTGCCATGCTTTTTAGGGGGATTTGTGTCTCGCTTGTTCTTCAACATTTCAAGAGAATCGATAATTCGCTTTCGAGTCATGGCAGGCTCAATCACTTCATCAATATATCCTAATTCCGCTGCAACATAGGGGTTTGCAAAAGCAGTTTCATATTCTTCGGTTAAGCGACGACGCTCTTTTTCGGGATCACTGGCTTCTTTGATAGCTTGGCGGAAGATAATGTTAACAGCTCCATCAGCGCCCATGACCGCAATCTCAGCGGTTGGGTAGGCGAAATTCACATCGCCACGAAGATGTTTGGAAGACATCACGTCGTATGCTCCGCCATAGGCTTTGCGCGTGATAATTGTAATTTTTGGCACTGTGGCTTCGGCATAGGCATAGAGCAGCTTAGCTCCATGGGTGATGATTCCATTCCATTCCTGATCTGTTCCCGGCAAGAATCCCGGCACGTCAACGAAGGTCAAGATAGGAATATTAAAGGCATCGCAAAAACGCACAAAGCGAGCAGCCTTAATGCTCGCCTGAATATTCAAACAGCCAGCTAAAATTTTAGGTTGGTTTGCAACAATGCCAACTGAGCGGCCGTTAAAACGTCCAAAACCGATAATAACATTTTGTGCGTAATGTTGTTGAACCTCTAAGAAATAGCTCTCGTCGACGACCTTGTGAATAAGCAATAACATATCGTAGGGTTTTCGGGAGCTGTCCGGGATAAGAGAATTAAGGGACTCTTCGATGCGATCGGGCCGATCCTTCGTAGGCAAAATGGGTGTGTCGTCCAAATTGTTGGATGGAAGGAAGTTCAGCAATTCCCGAATCATCAAAAGACAATTCTTGTCGTCTTCAGTTGCGAAATGAGCGACTCCGGATTTTTGGCTATGAGTGACGGCTCCGCCCAGAGCTTCTTTGGTCACGTCCTCGTGGGTGACAGCTTTAATTACCTCCGGGCCAGTTACGAACATGTAACTTGAATTCTTTACCATAAAAATGAAGTCAGTCAGGCTCGGACTGTAAACGGCTCCGCCCGCGCAAGGTCCCATGATTGCACTGATCTGCGGGACTACGCCCGAGGTGGTGACGTTGCGAAGGAAGATATCAGCGTAGCCAGCTAGAGCTTCAACTCCCTCTTGAATCCTTGCCCCACCGGAATCGTTCAGACCAATCATGGGAGATCCATTTTTTAGAGCAAGGTCCATAATTTTACAAATCTTGTTGGCTTGAGTCCGAGACATGCTCCCACCAAAAACGGTAAAATCCTGGCTGTAGACATAGACAATTTTTCCGTTGATTCTTCCGTAGCCAGTGATCACCCCATCGCCTGGAGCCTTCTTTGTGCTCATACCAAAATTGATACAACGATGAGTTACAAAACGGTCAATTTCGACAAAACTTCCAGGATCTAGCAAAATGTCCAGACGTTCACGGGCAGTGAGGCGACCACCCTCCTTATGTTTAACGACACGATCGTCGCCTCCGCCTTGCAAAGCCTCTTCGTTGCGAGTTTCAAGCTGTTTCAAACGATAAGTGGCCGATGGTGACTCGGTATTCAATTGCTCCATTTATTCTCCCTACGGATAAAACCGTCCATACATCCTCGGAAAAGGAATTGTCTCACGCACATGATTAAGGCCGCAGATCCAGGCAACCGTTCTTTCTACTCCCAATCCAAATCCAGAGTGTGGGAAACTTCCGTATCGCCTTAAATCCAAGTACCATTCAAAGTTTTTCTCGTTGAGTTGATGCTCCTTGATTTTGGCAAAGAGAATATCAATGTTTTCTTCTCTCTGACCTCCACCAATAATTTCTCCGTAGCCATCGGTCGCCAAAAGATCGCAACTCATGCTAGATCCCTTTTCTTCAGGATCCTCCTTCATGTAAAAGGCCTTGATAGCCGAAGGGTAATGGTGAACGAAGACCGGTTTGCTAAATTTCGAACTGATAATGGTCTCGTCAGTTCCTCCAAAGTCATTGCCTAAAACGAACTCAGGATTTTCCTTCAAAATTATCTCGGCCGCTTCTTTATAATGAAGTCTTGGAAATGGCAGCTGAATCTTCTGAAGACCTGTCGTGTCTCTTTCAAGTACGGCCAACTCTTCACTTTTGTTCTTTAATGTTCTTTGTACGATATATTCCACAAACTGTTCAGCCAGTTCCATGTTGTCATAAAGATCATTAAAGGCAACCTCTGGCTCCACCATCCAAAATTCGATCAAATGACGACGCGTTTTGGATTTCTCAGCTCTAAAGGTAGGACCAAAACAATAAACTTTGCCAAAGGCAGCAGCGGTTGCTTCCATGTAGAGCTGTCCGCTTTGTGACAAGTAGGCCTTTTCGTCAAAATATTGAGTCTCAAACAAAGTTGAGGTTCCCTCGCATGCGCTTGGGGTAAAGATAGGAGCGTCGGTTAAGGTAAATCCACGACCGTCAAAGAAATCGCGGATAGCACTGATGATCTCTGCGCGAACGCGCAAAGCCGCATGTTGCTTTCTAGAGCGAAGCCAAAGATGGCGATTGCCCATGAGAAAATCAACACCATGTTCTTTTGGAGAGATGGGATATTCTGCCGCCAAAGAAATAATGGTGAGATCTTTTGCCCCGAGCTCAAATCCTCCCGGACTGCGCTTTTCTTCTCGAACAATGCCCTTGATGCTGACACAGGATTCTTGAGTCAGCTGCGAGAACTTTTCAAAGGCGGCCTCTTCGCACTCTCCTTTGAAGTAAACACATTGGCAAAGTCCTGTGCCATCACGAAGGAGCAAAAATTTTATTTTTCCAGACGAGCGAGAATTGAAAACCCAGCCTCTCAGCTCAACCTCTTTACCAAGGTGATCTTTCAGATCAGAAATGTAGACCTTCATAGTGTAAATTTGCTCATATAAATAATGGGTTTTATTAACAAAGCTTGATTCCTATCATGCCCATTCTGAGAAGTTCACTCAAAAATCTGAGCTTCACCTTGCTTCGCATTAAATGCGATGCGTTATGTGGCCTTAAGGGGGCATAGGTTTTGATTCTGTAACATCAGGCTGTTTTGGATCAAGTTCAATGTGTCCTTCTTTTCATTCCAAGTTGGGTCACAATTTAAGTCGGTATCTAGAGGTACGGCAGAAACAACAGAAACAAAGGAAGTTTTATAGTCCTCTTCAGCGCGGCTAGAGCACCTGGCAAATGCAAGTGGGCGGAAGGTTAGCCTATCGCTCAAGGGAGTCACTGGTTCATAGTTTACGGGTTCAATCTGTACTCGGGACTCTGGCTGATAGTGTCCTCTAGCTCCCTCAAGGTTTTTCCGTTGTATCGGCGACGTTCAAGCAGTTCGCGATCGCTGTCGCGCATCTCGAGCCATATCCACATTTGGGTAGGGAGTTGAATCGGACTTTCATCGCAGAAGGTACCTTTGGGTCCTCGGTTGTCTCCGACTGATGAGGGCACTCCATCTTTAACCTCTACGACCTGCGATTCCCCGCCATAGAATTCGACGACAGACTCGTTGACCAACTCGATTGAAACCTTGGTTACTTTATCGCCCACACGCTTCATTTTATGGCCGTCAGTCGCGAACCATCCCAGGGAGCGTCCGTGATCGCCCGCGCGCAGTGAGGCGTGCTGTTCTTTCTGTCGATCATACTCCAGGTCGTATTTGACGATGCCAGTGACTTTGCCCGACTTCAGCTCCCTCACTTCAACGCTCACGTGCATCCGACGATTCGGAAAATCGGGAGCGAATTGAATTACGCATTTTTTTCTAGCCACGAAATCTGCTCCCCAGTCGGTAAACAGTTCGTGGGTTCTTTCGTTTAGACGGTCGATCACTGGATTTAATACACGATCTTCTAACAGAAACGAAGACAATGGCTTCCAACTGTAATTCGGCCCTTGAAACTGTTTGACATGCATTTGATATCCGAAATCATCCGCACTCATTGTGGCGTGATGCTGCCATAGCCACTCGTCCATGTTACGTACATCGGCGTGGTCCAAATCCGTCAGTTTGTAGTCAGGTATTAAAACTTTATTTCCGCCGGCATCGCAGAGTGCACGATCACTCGTCCACTGATAACAGTATTCATTGTAGGAAAGGAAACGCATGATCTTGAGTCCCACCAGAATTTCATGTAGCAGAATCTTCGCTTTTGCCGCATCCTCACCGCGATACTGATCGGAAATCCAGATTTCCTTACTGTTCTGCACAGCCCACTGGTCAATGGTGTAGGGTGTGCCCTGTCGGGATTCGGAGATCTTAGGAACAGGTTCGTTCAAGAACAGCCACATTCTATCTCTGACAATATGCCGAAAGATCTTGGCGTGGTCCGGATTCACGCGTTCGATAGACTTCAGCACTTCATCCACGACTTTGAATTCGGGGAATAGACTCAGGTCTTCGATGCTGCGGCGGTACGACTCCAGGGGTTTGCCCTTGAAGCCAGCTCCGCCGCCGCCATCGACCGTGCCTTGGGCTTGCGCTTCGGCTTCCGGACTTTTTGTGCCTGAAGCAGGAGTGTCAAACTTACGGCCAGATGCCGAATTTTGTCCACATCCTGCTGTAGAAAGTGCCATCGCCAAAATGAGCTCAAGCCACAAGAAAATTTTCGCCGCGGTTATTGATTTCATGCCGATCCTTGAGCTCTGCATCACTTATGCCAATTTAGCGCTTCAGCGGTTTAAGTAAGCAAATAACTGTGCTGTAGAAGCCCAAGTTTCGGCCAGGTTCTTCTCGAAAAGGAATGGCGATCGGTCGTCCAAATACAGGATCGACGCTTAATATTATCGGGGGGAAATTTGTGTCGCGACCGGCTTCCCATCCGCATCTATGTCCAACTGCTTCAGCGTAGCCAAAGTAACGGCAAACATTGTCGGCATAATGTGCTTGATTGACGTCTGAGTTAACGTCGGAATAACCGCACACCACAGCCCTCCCTCCAAGTTCCAGCACAGCGATGTTCTCTTCGCCATACTGGGCGTTGAGATCGTCCACCAGACTATCGGCCTGGGCGATGCTTCCGACCATCAAAAGTGCCAGGGCCAAAATTTGCTTTGTCATAACGTATTCTCCTTAGTTCGGATGCGTTTATTCGCATCACTTGCAGTAATTTAATGCATTGCGCATGTAGACGATAGATGTGTTTAGTTAATTGTTTTCGATTTTATTAGCCAAATGGTTTATAATATGAAAATAGTGATTATTTACAATTATTTATCATATAAGAAATTCGTCCGCGGATGGGTAGGTACCCAGCCGAAGAAAGGCTATGGAATCTTCCGGCGCATGGCTGAGCATCTGAACGTTAGCACTACCATGGTCAGCCAAGTGTTTAGCGGGGAGAAGCATATCAGTCTAGAAATGGCTGCAGACCTTTCATCCTTCTTTGGTTTCAGTCACAAAGAAGAACGCTATTTTTTTCTGTTAGTCGAACTGGAACGTGCTGGCTCGAAGCGACTCCAGGATAAGTTGCTAGTCCAGGCGAAAGAGTTGAAAAACGAAGCTCAAAAAGTGATCGAACGTGTGGCGCGGGATAAAGAGCTCAGTGCCGAAGACAAGGCCACCTATTATTCGACCTGGCTTTATACTGGCGTTCGCAATTTGGTCGCGACGGCATCCTTTCAGTCTGCAGAAAGCATCGCCATGCAGCTACAGATTCCGATAAATCAAGTGCGTTTGAGTCTCCAGTTCTTGACCGATCGAGGTCTCATAAAACTGAAGGAAGGACGTTACGAGGTGCTTGCCAAAGCCACTCATCTCGGTGCCGATCATCCTCTGGTCATCAAACATCATCAGAATTGGCGTCTTCGCAGCATGCAGAAGATGGATGCTCGCGATCCACAACATTTGTACTACACGGGGCCAATGTCGCTGTCAGCCGCAGACGCTGACCGGTTGAGGCAATTGATTCTCGACTTCATACAGGCGACAAATAAAATTGTAGTCGAATCGCCTTCAGAAGTGGTCCGGTGCTTGAACATCGACTGGTTTGAATATTAGGTTTACGGCATTTTTGGATTATAGGCATTGAAAATTTTCGACGACGGAAGGCATTCCCGGTGCTTACTTGGGACAAGTCGATCCCAGAATCTCTTTTTAAGTATAAATAAGAAATTCAGATCATCCCCATTATCTCTGCTTTAGGAAGAGTCGTCCTTGGGAGGAATTTCTGTAAGAGGAGTCCCTATCAACTGATTCCAGCAGGGCCGCGCGGATCTCGCTCGCAGTGGCTTCTGGTCTTGAGCTCCAGAGAAGGGCGGCAACGCCGGAGGCAAAGGGAGTGGCCATACTAGTTCCAGTGGCCGATCGCCAGCCGCCACCGGGGACGGTGCTCACAATTCTAAGGCCGGGGGCAAAGAGGTGAACATTTCTGTCTCCATAGTTCGAGAAATCGGCCATCAGATTTAGAGGGCCAACTGCTCCCACCGTAATTTGAGATGGGAGATTATACGAGGCTGGATATTCGGGTTGTTCATCGATGTTGACTCCCCGATTTCCGGCTGCGGATAAAAAGAGGACGTTAAGCTCGTTCAAGGACGATATTTTTGCGCCGAGGATCTTTGAACAAGGTGCTCCACCCCAACTGGCGTTGATTATTTTTGCACCCATCAGAACGGCGTAGTCGATGGCTCGAATGGCGTCACTGAGTGAGCCTCCGCCGGAAGAGTCGATGAAGGCGAGTGGGAGAATTTTAGCGCTCGGAGCAACCCCCTGGACGTGTCCCTTTTGATAAGAGACATCGTTGTGTTCAGCGGCAATAATGCCAGCAACGTGAGTTCCATGAAAAGAATGATCGCTTAGTATTTCTGAATTGAAAGCGAAATCATAGCCATTGATATCATCGACGAGGCCGTTGGCGTCGTCATCAAGGCCATTGTTGCTTTTGTCACGTCCTAAACTATCAAGGCCCGATTCTCCGGGGTTAGCATAGATTTGATTTTTGAGACTTGGATGTTCAACGTCAACTCCTGAGTCTATAACGGCGACGGTAATTCCCTGGCCACGAATACCCGCTGCCCAGGATTGTGCTGCACCAATTCGTTCAATTCCCCAGTTGTCCGGGTAATCAGAATTTTCGTCAAGGGGCCTCGCCAGACTATCTAAAGTGTCATCCAAATGGATTCTCTGATCGTTTTCTACAAAATCAATTCTATTCATGTTGGGTAGGAGAAAAGTTTGAATAAATGAATCTCGGCTTGCTCCCCCCTCTTTGGTGATTTGACCATTTGACCACCTGACCAAGTACTGATCTTTTATTGCTGAAGGTTTGCATTCCTCAGCTGGTTTAGGAAACACAGTTTCCTCGGATCGAGGCTTGTCACAGGAAATGAGAAGGAAAAAGAGCATGGCGAATGTGAGATTCACTAGGATGACATTCATGATGCTTGGTTTTCCTTCCTTGGAAATTATGACCAGGCTTCATTTGAATTATGGATCGATCCCGTTGATTTCGTTAGTCTGGGAGACTGGGAATCCGCCAGAATTGAGATTTTCTACCAAATTGGACTTAGGTTGAGCGAAATTGAAGGAGGGATCAGTCAATTCGTCGAAGAAGCGCTTTGAGTTCTAGTTTGGCTTTCTTAGTCACTTCTTCTTGATCGAGAATTGTGGATTGAAAATCTTTAACCATCTGGTTTCCATTTATCCAGAGATGCTGAACGTCTCTTCCCGAACAGGAATAAACCAGTGCCGAGTAGGGATTATCAACAGTGCAGGTGCTCGGATGATTCCGATCGACAATAACAACATCAGCGAGTTTTCCGATCTCAAGTGATCCAAGCTCATTTTCCCGACCGAGAATTTGTGCTCCCGCAAGAGTTGCCATTTCCAGAACTGCTTGGGCGGGCAATGCCGTAGGCCCAAAATGAGGTTTTTGTAGGAGAGCCGCAAGACGCATCTCCATAAAGGGATCCATGAGGTTGTTGCATGGAGCTCCATCCGACCCGAGCCCAACAACAAGTCCTTTCGAGCGGTAATCTTCGATAGGAGCGATCCCACTAGCCAATTTGAGGTTAGAGCTAGGGCAATGAACGAGTTTTGTTTTTGTCTTCACCATTCTGCGGACCTCTCCGCTTGTTAGGTGGACCCCATGTACGAGAATGGATCGATCATTGAGAAGTCCAAGCTTGAAGAGATATTCCACATTTGAGTAGCCAGTGCGCTCCTTGATGAGTTCAACTTCTTTACGATTTTCACAGGCATGCGTATGGATGAGAAAATTTCCTTGCCGTTGCATTTCAGCGGCCCAATCGAGGATTCTTTCTGAACACGAAAGACCAAAGCGTGGGCTAATCACGTATTCTAGTAAAGGAGAACGATGGTGCCAGTCTTCAATTAAGTGAAGAGATTCCTGTTTGCAACTCTTTGTATCTAAGTAAATCGGACCAGAACTAGATTTTAGGTCGGCCCAACAGTTTCCGCCCCAGTATCGCATTTTTATTTGATCAGCGACTTCAAAAATTGCGGAGGTGTGACGGCTCGAACCCATATCGAGAATTGATGAAGTCCCGAGTCGCTGCATTTCAAGCATTGCAATTTGTGCTGAGGCAGTCATGGAGGAATGGTTATGGGCAGATTCAAGGGGCCAGATTTTCTTTTTCAACCAGTCGAGCAAGGAGAGGTCGTCAGCAAGACCTCGGAACAGCGCTTGACAGGCATGAGTGTGAGTTTGAATGAGTCCCGGAATGACAAAATTACCTCGTGCGGCGGTGATGACTTCGCCAGGCAGGGGAGAGAGATGGGGAGCTATCTCTTTGATTCGGCCTTTGTTTATTCTGAGGTCTCCCGCTAAGACCTCTCTCTTTTTGTTCATCGTAACGAGGAGTCCACCTTGAATAAGCTGAGAGTTCTCTTTCTGCATTAAAAATTCTCCACGAATTTTTTAAGAAATCGGCCAAAAATCTTTTCGACTCTTTTGCCCGTTTCAGTGACTTCTTTGTGGGAGAGAGGAGTAGATGAAATTCCTGATCCCAAATTGGTGATGCAGCTGATTCCCAAGATTTTCATGCCCATGTGCCTGGCGGCAATGGCTTCGGGCACGGTACTCATGCCGACTGCACTGCCGCCAATACCAGACAAAAAGCGAATCTCGGCGGGAGTTTCGTAGCTGGGACCACTGAGCCCGATATACACTCCCTCGTGATAAGGAATATTTTCTTCTTTCAAAAGTTTGCAAAGACGTTTTCTCAAGTCGGGATGATAGACATTTGTCATGTCAGGAAATCGCGGGCCTAGAGAATTGAGATTGGGACCAAGTAAAGGATTATATCCCATGAGATTGATGTGGTCAGTTATCACCATAAAATCCCCTGGACTCATTTTTGGATTGAGACCACCGGCGGCATTGGTCAGTATCAGGGTCTCCACTCCAATTGCTTTCAAGACTCGAGTTGGGAAGACGACTTCAGATGGAGAATGACCTTCGTAAAAGTGAATACGACCTTGAAATACGGCGACAGTACTCATGCCGATCCTACCAAGAACAAGCTTGCCCGGGTGACCATCTACGGTCGGGGGGAGAAAGTGGGGAATTTCACTGAACGAAAATTCGACCTTTTCGTTTACTTGCTCAGCAAAAGAAGAGAGACCAGACCCAAGTGTGATCCCAATTTTTGGCAAAAAGTCCGTTTTAGAGCGAATAAAGGAGGCCGCTTCTTTTATTCTGTCTAGTTCTCCTGATGTCATCAATGAACTCCTTAAAATAAAATTTTTGCTACAAGTGGAGTTGGGGCTGGAGGAGCTGAAGAATATCGAATCGCTGTCCGAATTCTATTCATGGCTTCATTTATCCTATGAGAGTCGTTTCCGTGTATTCTAAATTGAAGGTCACCCTTGCTCACCCGAGAACCAATTTTGACAAGGCATTCAATGCCACAGGCGGGATCGATTTGGTCTTTTGCTGATATTCGGCCCGCTCCCAAAATGATTGACGCGACTCCAATCATTTCTGTGTCGAAGCCGACAATGTAGCCTTCAGCTTCGCTATGCAAATCAAGAATTTTCTTTGCTCGTGGCAAATTATCTAGGCCACTGGCGCCCTGGCGTTTGCAGAGCGCGGAGAAAACCTCGTAAGCCTGACCTGTTTGTAAGAGTTTTGTTGCAAGTGCTCGTCCCTCCGCGACCGAAGAGGTTTTCTTACCCAAACAAATCATGTGAGACGCGAGGTCTATTGAAAGCTCGCGAGTATCAGCAAAGGAAGGTGATGATTCGCCCTTGAGGATTTGGAGGCATTCCCCGACCTCTATTGCATTGCCGACGAACTGACCCAAAGGCTGATCCATGTTGGTGAGAAGAGCGGTGACTGGCAGTCCATTGTTTTTTCCAATACTCTGTAAGGATTTAGCCAGAACAAGGGCCTGCTCAAAGGTCTTCATAAAAGCGCCGCTGCCAAACTTCACGTCGAGAACAAGGCCGCCTAGACCTTCCGCGAGTTTTTTGACATAATGCTGCTGCAAATGAGAGGCAAGGAGTCCACCGTTCCTGTGACGTCACGCAAGGCATAGATAAATTTGTCAGCTGGGCACAGTTCATCAGTTTGCCCAATAATCGCAATCCCGTTCTCAACAACATTGCGCTGAAAATCACCTAACGACATTTGGACCGAAAGGCCTGGGATGCTTTCCAGCTTGTCGAGCGTGCCGCCAGTGTGACCGAGCCCTCTTCCGGCCACCATGGCTACTGGTACACCCGCAGCTGCGGCGATGGGGCCGACGATCAAAGAAGTCTTGTCACCGACTCCACCCGTGCTGTGTTTATCAATGACGAGTGGATGAGTGTTTTTGAAATTCAGAACCTGTCCTGAGTCACGCATAAGAGCTGTAAAGTCGGATGTCTCCTTCTCGCTCATCCCCTGAAAACAAACAGCCATCAGCCAGGCCGACATTTGGTAGTCAGGGAGGCGTTGAGCGGTAAATTCATTTACGATGTAAGCCAGTTCTTCACGGCTGTGATTTAATTCGCGCCGCTTCTTCTTAATGAGTTCTGCAGGGATGTAGTTTTCCACTCAATAAACCTCTGAGGCCTGAATCTGTCCGCCTATGATTGCCGGGCCTGCGCTGGTTCCCAGGCGGGAGGCACCCGCCCTGAGAAGAGCCTCCGCATCAAGCCGGGTGCGAATTCCCCCGCTTGCCTTAACTCCCAATAAATCTCCCACACATTCGCGCATAAGAACAATATCAGCTGGGTTTGCTCCAGCCTTCGCAAATCCGGTCGATGTTTTCACGAAGTGAGCCCCTGCTTGAACTGCAATTTGACAGGCAAGGCGCTTCTCATCATGATTGAGCAGAGCTGTTTCCAAAATAACTTTTACGCGAGCGGGAGCAGCGACCTTAACGACTTCCCGAATATCGCTCTCAACCTCCTGAAACCGTTTGGATTTCAGTGCACCAATGGCCATCACCATATCGATTTCACTGGCGCCCTGTTTAACGCACCAATCGGCCTCGGTCTTTTTGACAAGTGTAGCTGTGGCCCCGAGCGGAAAGCCAACAACTGAGCAGACAATGACGGGTGAAGGAGACAGAATCTCTTTGCATAGCGAGATCCAGTAAGGATTGATGCAAACAGAGAAAAATTTGTTTTCAATCGCTTCTTCGCAAAGTTTTTTGATCTCATCTTCTGTTGCATCAGCGCGCAACAAAGTGTGATCGATAGATGAAGCCAGAGAGCTGCTTGGCGTCAAGCCTTCAGGAAAACCCACCACAAAATCCCCTCGGTAGACATGTAATTTTAAAAAACCTTTGCAAATGTCATTTGCGATCTTAGTCTATATTGATGTCGGTTTGCAGACACTTTTTAATTGAAGGACTTGTCCAGGGAGTCGGATTTAGATTTTTTGTGCTACGCGAGGCAAAAGAATTAAAGCTTGATGGATGGGTGAGGAATTTGCTTGACGGACGAGTGGAGGCGCTTGTGCGAGGGTCTGAAAATGCAATAGAAGCACTCACAGCAAAATTGCGAAAGGGACCTTTGACTTCGCGAGTAGAAAACCTCACTTTCGAAGAGGTGAGTTTTCAGGGCAAATTGAGTGATTTCACAATTGAACTTGATGGGGATGTTCCGTGCCAATTCGATTAGTTGCGACAATTACCGCAGTGATTTTATCTCTTACTTTTTACCCAGCTAGTGCCAATGCACAATACGGAGGTTCGGGCGGGACTCAAAGTCAGCAGCCATCACTCGGACCTCGGAAGCAAATGGCAACAATCATTTTTGCGGGTTTAGCTGGGGCTATTTTAGGATTGAGTACTTTGAGCTTTTATGGTCGACCTCAAGATAAGCTGCCAAATATTGGTATGGGTTTGGCGGTCGGGATTATCAGCGGAACCATCTACACAACATATCTGGCCGCAACCAGGCCAAAGACCTACTTTGAGGGTCTAGTTCCCTCCATTGAAGAGGAGCGGATAAGAGGTTCTACTCTCGCGATGAAAGTTGATCGACCCGCCTTTCAACTGCAATTTGAGTGGGAGTTCTAGCCAATTTTCTTTTTATTAATACCAAAGCTTTCAAGAAGCTTGGCCGTCCCTGAAGATACAGACGCGATGTTGTCGCTGGTACTTGTGATTTTTATTCCTCCTCCCATCGGAGGAGACTGATTCGGCGATCTCAGGTTTCCCGCACCAGAGGGAGCGTTCGTTGCAATAGGTCGCGGGCCTGGAGTAACAACCCCCGTCTGCTGGTTCGAAGGTCTCTGCGCGGCTCCTCCCATTGAGGAGGCAGGTGACTTTTGCGCTTGCGCCGGATTTTTCTGAGGGGGAGGAGCTGCAGATGGTCTGGCTGGGCTGCCTCCTTTTGCAGGGGGGTGTCCTGTTGAAGATTCAGCTTCTTCCTCTTTGCGATGTTTCGAGACCCCAAGGAAGCTTTCCCCCTCATCCTTTGCCACCTTGCCATCGCGGATGAGCGCTCGTATAGAGGATTCGAATGTGAGCATCCCATGCGTAGCTCCCGTCTGCATTGCAGAGGGAATTTGGAAAGTTTTGCCCTCACGAATAAGATTGGCCACGGCATGTGTGTTAACCAATATTTCAATTGCTGCCACTCGGCCAGGCTTATCAGCGCGAGGAAAGAGCGTTTGGGCGATGACTCCTCGCAAACTCTCTGCCAACATGACCCTGACTTGTGCTTGTTGGGCTTCAGGAAACACATCGATGATGCGATCAACTGTCTTTGCGGCATTATTTGTGTGCAGGGTGCCAAACACCAAGTGACCCGTCTCAGCGGCAGTCATAGCCAAGTGGATCGTCTCCAGATCCCGCATCTCACCCACGAGAATAATGTCTGGATCTTCGCGCAGGGAGGCCTTCAATGCGTTAGCAAATGATTTGGTATGACTTGATACTTCACGTTGGTTGATGAGGCACATCCGGTTTTCATGTACAAACTCGATAGGGTCTTCAATGGTTATTATATGCTCTTTCCGTTCGCAGTTGATTGTATGAAGCAGGGCGGCCAAGGTCGTCGACTTGCCTGATCCTGTCGGGCCAGTTACTAGCACCAGTCCGCGAGGGACCTCGACGAGGTTTAATAAATCTGGCGGAAGTCCAAGTTCATGGACAGTTTTGATCTCCTCTGGAATAACGCGGAAGACGCCTCCCATTCCTTTTCGTTGCATAAAAACATTGACCCGAAATCGTCCAAGTCCGGCGATTTGGTAACTGCAATCCAGTTCCCAGTTCTCTACAAACAACCGCTTTTGTTTGTCATTGAGAATTTCGAAGATGAGAGATTGCACATTTTCGTTTGTTAAACTGGGGTGTTCGAGGCGGACCATTTCTCCGTGAATACGGAGAATGGGAGGGGCTCCTGAGGAAAGATGCATGTCGGATGCATTTTGTGCGACCATTACCTGAAAAAGCTTGTCTATCTGTGCGGCCATGACATCCTTTTGTCTTTAGCTGTTGCATTCTCTCGATGTACAAATCGGAAGAAACCTAAGATATTTTAAGGGAATTGGGATCTTTCTGATTACTCACTGCATAAATTTGATTTATGGGGCTTGCCAGAGCACTGAATCAGAACGATGAGAGTCTAGCCCTTGAGCGTTTGCAAGTATGGAGTCATTCTCGATTTGAGAATCCTGGCCGTGGAAGGTGATTTGTTGTGAGTGCGGAGATTTTGATCAACGTGAGGCCAAACCAAACTCGAGTGGCCTACGTCGAAAATCGTGAGCTCGTCGATTTATATGTAGAACGGCGAACATCGCCAACCTTAGTAGGATCTATCTATTTAGGTCGAGTGATGAGAGTTCTGCCGGGAATGCAGGCGGCGTTCGTAGATATTGGTCTTGATAGGGCCGCATTTCTCTATGTTGGAGACGTTCAGATTGATCAGGCAGCTTTATTTGAAGACTCCACTGTTCAAGAGGGGCCTGAAAAGGCATCGAGAGACCTGGCAGATTCTGATACTGAGGAAAAAAGACATAGCGTCAATATTGGGGATCTTCTAAAGGAAGGAGAATCAATATTAGTGCAGGTCGCAAAAGATCCACTTGGCACCAAAGGCGCCAGGATTACCACTCATATTTCGCTTCCAGGACGCCACTTGGTGTACATGCCAACCATCATTCACTTAGGTATTTCTCGTCGAATTGAGGACCCCGGTGAGAGGGAGCGACTGCGACGTTTGGTGGAGGGAATCAGTCCTCAAGGGGGGGTAATTATAAGGACTGCGGGAGAGGGGGCTAGCGAGCAGAGTTTGCTGGCGGACATAGAATACCTCGACCGAATCTGGAAGGGGATCGAGAAGTCCTATCAGGGCGCGAAATTACCGGGGCTTATCCATTCGGAAATGGACGTTGAACTGCGAGCTCTTCGCGACATGCTCAATGAGAAAGTCAGTAAAGTTATTGTCGATGATATTCAGGCCTACAAAAGAGTTGAGGCCTTCGTTAGCCAATTCATGCCAAACTACAAGGACAAGATCGTCCATTATCAAACCAAGGAGCCCCTTTTCGATTTTTATGAAATCGATTTGGAGATTTCCCGTTCTTTAGGAAGAAAAATTTGGCTCAAATCTGGCGGCTACATTGTTATAGATGAGGCGGAAGCCCTGGTTGTAATCGACGTCAATACAGGTCGCTATGTCGGGAAAAAGGACTTGGAAGACACGATCTTAAAGACCAACATGGAGGCTGCAAAGGAAATTGCTCATCAACTTCGGATTCGTAATTGTGGGGGAATTATCATTGTTGATTTTATTGATATGGAGAGAATGGCTCATCGAGAAAAACTGGTGCAGTTTTTTGAAGGGGAGCTGAAGAAAGATCGCGCCCGAACGACGATTTCATCTATGTCAGAGCTAGGCCTTGTCGAGATGACTCGGAAGCGGATTAGACCTTCCTTGGTATCCACGCTCTGCCAATCTTGCCCTTATTGTGAAGGCAACGGGTACATTAAGAAGAGGGATACAGTAACTAACGAGATATTCACGGCATTGGAACGTGAGTCGCTACGTGGAGGTTCGCGAACAGCAACCGTGGTTCACTGTCATGGCGAAATTGCGGACTGGGCCTACGGTGAGGATCAGGAAACACTTGAATTTATGGAGAAAAGACTTGGGCACTCCGTTGTTTTTAAGGTCGAGCCAAGTTACCATATTGAACAGTTCGAAATTTCTTCATACTAGAATCTGGCTTGCCCCGGTGGACTTGTCGAGATGATTGACCCAGGGCTTAATGAGCGGGTCTAACTGCGGTTTAATAATTGAATTAATTGACAGATCTTTTGCAGCGTGGCAGATACTCCAGACTCATGACTTTGGCTTCGGAGGTATTTTATCATGTACGCGATTATTCGCACGGGCGGCAAGCAGTATAAAGTTCAAGCAGGAGACACGCTTCGTGTTGAAAAACTTGAGAGAGAATTAGGTTCTGAATTTGATCTGAGTGAGGTTTTGGTTGTCGGTGGGGAGAAGACCTATGTTGGCGAGCCCATAGTTAAGGGCGCATTTGTGACAGTAGTAGTCACCCGTCAAGAAAAGGCACCAAAGGTAATTGTCTTCAAAAAGAAGCGCCGCCAGGGCTATCGCCGTATGCGTGGGCATCGTCAGCTGTACACTGAGCTTTTTGTCAAATCTATTACAACGCCCGAAGGTCAAACAGATGGTGTGGTAGGTGATAAATCAGCTCAGGTCCATGATCCCGCAAAAAAAGCTGCGCAATTGGCTAAATCTCAGGAATTGCGTCAGGCTAGAAAAGAAAGCGGTCCAAAGGGAAAACAGGCTAAGGCTGCAACGAAGAAGGTGGAGTTGGCGTCGTCTGCTGCCGTGACGAAAAAGAAGGTTCGCAAAAAGGCAGCTGGCAAGGCGAAAAAGATCGTAAAAAAGGGCAAAGTCGCAAAAAAAGCGGCCACGAAAGTGGGTGCGAAAAAGAAGCAGGTGAAGAAAAAGTCCTAGAGGGGACTTTGTCCAGTTGAAGAGAGAGTTTTTTTGATTATGTTGATTATATTTTAACCGAGGTTTGCTCAATGGCATCGAAGAAGGCGGCGGGTAGTACTAGAAACGGTCGAGAATCGCACAGTAAGAGATTGGGAGTGAAACGATTTGGCGGTGAATTTGTTCGTCCAGGTACGATTATATTGCGCCAGCGTGGAACTCAGTTTTTTCTTGGCAACAATGTTAAAATGGGTCGTGATTTTACAATTTTTGCTTTGATTGAGGGCTTGGTGAAATTTGAACGTCTTTCCAAGACCCGCAGTAAAGTGAGTGTGTACCCCAAAGCGGCATAGCTAGCCGTTTTGGAGTCAGTCTGGATCGAATAAGTAACCTTAATTCCTAAGAGAACTCCTTCACTAGCTCCAGAATAGGTTGTGGGGTTCGGGTCCTTTTTTGCCGATAGGCTTTTATGAAATTTATAGATGAAGTATTGATCGTCGTGGCCTCTGGCAAAGGAGGGCCCGGTTGTGTGAGCTTTCGTAAGGAATCCATGATTCCCAGAGGAGGCCCAGACGGCGGAGATGGGGGAGATGGCGGAAATGTCATTATTCGAGTCAATCAGCACTTGAATAGCCTCCTTGACCTTCATCATCGTAAACTTTTGCAAGCGGCCAACGGTGAGCCGGGTCTCCGTCAAAATATGAGTGGAAAACGCGGTACAGATCTGATCGTCAACGTTCCAAAAGGGACTATTGTAAAGGACGAAGAGGGCAAGATATTGGCTGATCTTGGCACTCTTGATGAGTTTGTTATCCTAGAGGGCGGGTTAGGTGGAAAGGGCAACACTTTCTATAAGAGCTCCGTCAATCAGGCCCCTTCAGTTGCACAAAAGGGACTTCCAGGTGCTCAGAAACTGATTAAACTAGAACTAAAGCTTCTTGCAGATGTTGGAATTATCGGATTCCCAAATGCTGGTAAATCAACACTGATCTCTGCTATTTCTGCAGCGAAGCCAAAGATTGCTGAATACCCATTCACGACTCTTTCTCCGAACCTAGGGGTTGTCAGATATGGGGAAGACAGAAGTTATGTCGCGGCCGATATTCCTGGATTGGTCGTAGGGGCCCACCTTGGGCATGGTCTGGGAACTCAGTTCTTGCGACACATTCAGCGCACGCAGGTGTTCATTCATCTTGTTGATATAAGTGAAATGAGTCAGCGCGATCCGATCCAAGATTTTTTAGATATCAATAATGAACTGAGAGAATATGACAAACTTCATGAGAAAGAAGATGGATTCATTCCGCTCTCTTCACGACCTCAGATTTTAGCCTTGAATAAATCGGACGTCGTCACCCAGGAGCAATTGAATGAGCTTCAGGTTAGATTTAAAGGCCTCGGGGTTAATCCGATGGTCATTTCAGCAGCGACTCGACACAACTTAAAAGAGTTGGTTTATGCGGCCGGTAGCTGGGTTTTTAAGGAGAGATCACATGAACAGTAAATCCGTTGGAGTTTTTGGAGGAACGTTTAATCCATTTCATATGGGACATCTTAATTGTGCTGTGACCCTTGTTGAAGAACTGGGCCTGGATGAAATACGTATCATTCCTTCTTATCAGAGTCCTGATCGAAACCCAATTGAGGGGCCTAATGCTGAGGATCGATTGGAAATGGTTGGTTTGGCCATCAAGCCGTACTCTCCATTCTTGGTATTAGATGATCGCGAGATTCGTCGCGGCGGCCTCAGTTATACAGTGGATACAATTCAAGATATTTTGTCAGAGAATCCCGGAACAAATCTTTTTTTGATCATTGGTTCTGATCAATTTGAGAAATTTGATCATTGGCGTAATTTTGAAGAAATTTTGGAACAGGTGAATGTGGTCGTGGCGAATCGTCCGGGGTATGAATTCCCAAAGTTGAGAGAGGATTTTCCGCCCGGTTTACGCAGCAAAGTAAAGAGCTTCGATGGCAAGATAGCCACCTTAACCTCTGGTCGGAGTATTGAGTTTCATGAAATTAAGGACGTTGATGTTTCGGGAAGCGAGATTCGTCGGCGTCTCCGAGCAAAAGAACCTTTGGTGGGATTGGTACCTGAGCAAGTAGAGAATCTTATTATCGATAGAGGTTGGTACAAGGATCTTCATAGCCGTATCAGCGACTATCGAAGTTTTACTTTAGAAGTCGGTAGGATTTTAAATGAGAAAAATGCTGTCAACGTTGTGGGATTTGATCTTGGTTCCCACCATCACTTAGCTGATTTTGTGGTTGTCGCCTCAGGCAGCAACACCCGTCAAACAGTGGCCATAGCGGATTATTTGTCTAAAAAGGTTCGCGAGAAATTTGGCATTTGGCCACAGAATATTGAGGGAAGATCTGAGGGGCGATGGGTGATTTTGGATTATGGTGCTCTCATCGTTCATATCTTTTATGATTTTGTTAGAGGCGAATATCGTATTGAGGACCTTTGGCGAGATAAAAAGTCCTTAGATTTTTTAGATCCTCATATTAAATTTCGCAAGGCGAAAGGAGATACTCCTTCGGCATGAAGGGTCTATTTCTCCATGTTCAAACAAGTCGTGACCTCTGGTTTGATGAGGCTTTGGACCTCTATCTCACCAAGCTTAATCATTTTTTTAGTTTTGAGGTGAAGAGGATACAGTCGGATTCCTCCTCTCGGATGGACTGTTCTCAAAAAGTAAAATCTGAAGATAAATTGATTCTATCTTCCATCAAGTCGACTGATCTCGTGTTGGCATTTGACGAAAAAGGCCGCACTTTTGTTGATTCACGGGCGTTCTCTGCATTCTTAGTTAAAAAAATTGAAATGGGAAAGCCTCGCATTGTTTTTGTGGTCGGGGGGGCCTTCGGATTGGGAGCTGGTTTGCGGGAAAGAACAAGCGATTTGCTCAGCTTGGGACCACTCACTCTTAATCATCATCTCGCCATGATTGTCGCTATGGAGCAAATTTATCGGGGTCTTACCATATGGAAGGGTATCCCCTATCACAATGATTAGATGATTTAATTCGAAAGAGAGACGACTCTGAGTTCTATTTCGGAGGTTTGCGCCGTCGTTAGGACAGGAATTGATCTACACGGGGGTCGCGTAAATGCAGACCTCCTGCCACAATGAATCTTATTTTTCGTCTTTTGAGAAGTTGCGCTATTTGTGGCATGCCAGAACCGGTAAACGCAGGGATTTGCAAGTTTTGCCTCCGAAAAATGAGGCTCACCATCAATGATTTGTCCTGCGGGCGGAGTCCCTTGAAGGGACTAGATACCTTGGCATTGTGGGATTGGGGCTTGAAAAATGATCAAACGATCAGGCGCCTAGTGATGAGCTTGAAAGGAGGAGGCGGCCTAGATGTATTTAGGAAGGAATTGGTTCAATGGCTCATCGCCCGTTCAAATTGGAACCCTGGAGAATCCGCAAAGGACTGGGTGGTCATTCCGGCCCCACCGCGTATAGATGGCCAAATGGATCACGCAGTCAAATTGGCAAAAGAGATCGCTCTGAGCCTAGGAGTTCCTTTATCCCAGCAGCTGAAACGAGGAGGGAGTGTCGGGGTCGTTCACCATCAGCTTCATCGACAAGATCGACATCGCTCTGCAAAGGCCAATCTCCACTTGCGGGAGGGGAGCAAGACCTATAGCAGAGTCATATTTGTTGACGATGTCATCACGACGGGGGCCACTGCCAATAGGGCCAGAGCCCTTCTGGAATATCCGGAGGACTTTCAAGTTTGGGCGCTCGCGAGGCGGTTGGAGTGAACTCTACCGAGTATCAGGAGAGCTTGAAAAACCTTGAACTGGACCTTTCATCCTCTCCAATTTGTTGTTAAAAGCATCCAACGAGTCGGCGGATTCGCCAAGTTGTGAGATATCTAAGGAAAAAGCCTGAGAGGAAGCCGCATCATGAGATTCATTGTATTGATTTTAAGCCTGATATCAGCTGCGTCCTGCATGAGTGCTCCTGAAACTAAGCCTGTCCAGGATGAAATGTGGGATGAGATCGAATCGACCTCTCCTTCCGAAAGAGTAGATTTAAATGCTGGGGAAGGTTCGGCAAAAATTTTGCCGGGGATTAGCGATAAAAAGAAGGAGCCTGAGAAGGAAATTGAGGAACCAAGTCGAGGGAGCAAAAAGGCAGCTAAGCCCTCAAAAGGGATTAAAAATAAACATCATCAGGTTGGAGAAAAAAAGAGAGAATCCAAAATCTTGAAAGCTTCTAAGAAGAGCGCTCAGGTGGCGCCCGAGATTGATGAAATCAAGGCCGTGGTCGGAAAGTACAAAGAGTCTCAAGCCGTTGGCATGAAGGTTGAAAAGAAAATACACCTTGCTTTGTTGGATGAAACAAAGACAGGGCGGGGGCGGCTCTGGTTTTCAAGAGGACGCCTTAAGGTACAAATTGATAAGCCGGAGGGATCTTTGTTGGTCGTGGACAATCACACAGTATGGCTCGAATCGAGCTTAACAGATGATCCTTCAGGTTTTGTGCAGGTGACAAAGATGAAGGCGTCACAGATCAGGAAATCAAATGCACTTTTGGCCATTTTATTTGGAGATGAGGCTGTATGGAGTAAATTCGAACTTGTCACTTCTCATCGTCAAGATGGGGATTTGCACATGGAGTTGAAACCTCAGTCTGGGGCCAAACTCTTGGATGTAACAAAGATAAGGATAGTGTTGAGAAAATCGCTATCAGAGATTGCAGAAATCACTTATTGGGATGAATTGGAAAATGAAACTAGCTACAAGTTTAGTGATGTGGATTTTGATATTAGCCTGTCTGCTAAGGATTTCAAATATACGCCTCCTCCGGACGCAGAGATATCTGAATTTTAAGAAAGGTAATCATGGAAACGGTGAATGAAGAAATCCAAGCGAAAAGAGTTCATTTTGTAAGTCTTGGGTGTCCTAAAAATTTGGTTGATACAGAAATCATGCTGGGCACTTTAAAGAAAGACGGTTTTGTCGTCGTTGAGAATCCTGAAGATGCCGAAACCATAATAGTGAATACCTGCGGGTTTATTGAAGAAGCAAAAAGGGAATCCATTTCGAAAATTCTTGAGCTGTCTGAATTAAAAAAGAGCGGACAACTATCGAGATTGGTCGTAGCAGGCTGCCTCACACAGCGCTACAAAGGCGAACTGGTAAAGGGATTGCCAGAGGCCGACTTATTTGTTGGTTCAGGAGAATTTCAAAATATTTCGACAATCATAAGGAATTCGGAGTTGGGATCAAAGCAAAAGACATTTTTCAATTTACCAACTTATCTGCAGGAAGAAAGCTCACCAAGGACTAATTCTCAACTCAGACATCGAGCGTATTTAAAAATTTCGGAGGGCTGCAAAAAGCGCTGTTCTTTCTGTGCCATCCCGTTGATTCGCGGAAATCTCCAGTCGAGAACGCTCAAATCAGTGGTCAGTGAGGCCAAACTGCTCGTTGCAGGGGGAGTCAGAGAGCTCATTGTGATCTCTCATGATTTTACAGATTATGGCTGGGATTTACGAAAAAATAACCCATCAGATGACGTGACCAATTCGACAAACCTTTTAAGAGCACTTTCTGATGAATCAGGAGCCGATTGGATCCGCGTTCTTTACATGTATCCGGATGGCATTAATACCGAGCTACTGCAGCTATTCAAAGAGAGAAAAAATTTGGTGAAGTATTTTGATATGCCTCTGCAGCACATAAACTCTGATGTGTTGAAGCGAATGAATCGGCGCATGACGCGCGAGCAAATTGAACATTCCTTGAACAGAATCAGACAAGAAATTCCAGAAGCTGTAATAAGAACTCAATTTATTGTTGGGTTTCCAGGTGAAACTGAAGTCGAATTTCAGGAGTTAAAGGAATTTGTTGCAAGTCAGAAGTTTGATCGAGTTGGGTGCTTCCCCTATTCTCGAGAGGAAGACACGAAAGCAGGTGAAATGAGCGACCAGATCGACGAAGCTACTAAACTGCGTCGGGTTGATGAGCTGATGGAGTTGCAAAGAGAAATCAGCCAAATCAAGCATCGGGCCTACATTGGAAAGACGATCAGAGTTTTGGTAGAGGGAATGAGTGAGGAAACTGAGCTTTTGCTTCAGGGTCGTCACTCTCAGCAAGCCCCTGATATTGATGGATTGACCTACATCAGTGCTGGTGAGGCAAAGCTTGGTGAGCTTGTGTCCGTTTTGATTACCGACTCTCACGATTACGATCTGGTGGGAGAAATCGTGAGCGACGAGAATCCTACTAAATAGTCGAGATTCTTGGGATAATCATTGACATCATTGGTCATATCTGGCCCGATGGAGATGGTTGCGGGGGAGGCGTCATGTTTTCGGGTAATTTAATTGTATTATTTGTATATACAGTCATCATTTTTTTCGTCGTTAACGCTTTGGTCAACTAGTGAGGTGTCAATTGACCGCTGTGTTTATCAATTGGGCAGTTCTGTAAATTCTGTCGAGGCCGCTGTTTTAAGTTGAGTGTTTTGCATTACTCGGCTAGCCACAAAACAGTACTTGTGGATTTAAACGGAACCAAAAGAGAAGTTAAGCTTGAGATTGTTTTGGCGGCTCCCGATGCTGATATTAATGATGTATATTTGCACTGCGCGTGTTGCCGCGGGCTTAGATTTTCCCTCCGCTTTTCGTCAAGCGAAGATTCTTGAAGTCGGTGATATGACTTTTTCCATTTCAGGAACTAGAACTGATTTTAGCTCCGAGTTTAATGATCGTGGCGCCAGAGTTAATGGTCACGATCTGGTTTTGCGGGAGCTGACATGGCGACAGTTTATTCAAGAGTCCCCAGAATCTGAGAGAGTTCAGCTTCGGGCCTTACAAGCGCAAAAGGGTAAGCTCGAAGATGATATCGCAATTATTGAGAAAATGTACTCAGTGGCCGAAAGGACCTTGATTCGTCCTTTCTGGGCATTTGGACTCTCGGATCAATGGACATTGGGAGCCAGATTGTCGATCGTGGCTGAAAATCGATTAGTTAGTCAAAAAACTGAATGGACGAGCAATGAAGAGACTCAATCTCGAGTTCTCGGCCGAAATCAATTTGTTTCAGGCATAGGTCCGTCGGCCCCGGGGGACGAAGAAGGAGGGCGACAACTCCTTGAAGGCTTGTCTTCTGGAGTTCGCTATCACATCGGAGATGTTGAAATTCTTGGTGCCTATTTGGTAAACCAAAGCCCAAACAGGTCTTGGGTTTTGAGGCATGCTTTGGTTCTTCCAACTTCGCCCCCCCTGGATCCCTATAGCATTGATCCCTTCATGACCAACGAGGGACAACTTGATCTTGGCCTAGATAGTCTCTGGCAGTGGTGGTGGGGTCCATATTGGAGTGCAACAGCCTCTCTTGGCTATCTTCTGCAATTGCCAGATGTGGTCGCAATGCGAGTGCCTGAGAAAGGGCGATTATTTGTAGATGGTGGGATCGACTCAGATGTTGTTAGAAATCCGGGGGATGAGGTGAGTGCGGAGCTGATTGTTTTTCGAAAGCTGAGCCCATCTTGGTTCATTCGTACGGGATTTGCCTTTTTCAGAAGGGAAGCAGACCATTTTTCGGGTCGTCGTTTTGAGGGCAGCCGATATGAGTTGCTTGGTGATCACACGGAAGCGAAAAGGCAGGAGGGGCGCTTTGGAATAACCTATGAGATGCAAGGCCTGCGTGAAATTTGGACACGCAGCCTACGCCTGCTGGGCGCTCATTTCGATGCCTATGTTCCTTTGTGGGGAGTAAATTCCTCCGCAAATTCTGTTTTTGAACTGGGAGTATCGTTTGCATATTGATTCTATTTCGAAGAAATGGATGAGCAGACCACTCAAAATAAGGATTATTGAGCGTAAATATATATGTCCCGGTAATTGCGTCCGAGATCTTCTGAATCCATCCCGTACCCAACGACAAATCGGTCATCTATGGTGCGACCCACGTAATCTGGTTTGATCGGCAACTCGCGTCTGGCCGGCTTATCCAAAAGTGCTACGATCTTTACCGACGCAGGACGAGAGGCAAGGAGGCGTTGCTCAAGAAAGCTGAGAGTGCGACCAGCATCTATTATCTCCTCAACGATCAAAACATGGCGACCAGTGATATCAATGTTAATATCCTTAACGATCTTAACACCTTTGCCTTTCGGTGATGTGAGGTGAACAAAGTCGATGGTTTGTGGCAAACGAATTTTTCTCATTAGGTCGGCGACAAAAAGGACCGACCCTCTGAGAGGGCAGATCATCACAAGCTCACTCTTCTCGTAGTCCGCCTCAATTTCTTCAGCCAGACGGCTAACCATTGCATCAATTTCTTGGGCTGTTATGAAAGGGATCATTCGCTCTCTAAGCTTTTTCATGGTTCCTCATCGACTTGCAAGGTCGGAATTGTTTGTGAGTTCAACGGATTGTGCTTGTCTCAGGAGTCGTGTTGCCTCTGAGTGACTAGGATCGCGTTGCAACACGGATTCCCATTGAGCAACGCCTTCAGGAACTTGTCCTGAATCGTAGTACAACTGACCCAGACGCACGCGCGCTGTGCTAAAAGCGGGAAAATCTCTGACTATAAGATTCAGTTCTTTTATAGCTCTTCCATAGTCCTCTAGTTTTACATAACATTCCGCAATCTTCATGGTGAGTTCAGCTTTTCGACTCGAAAGGCTAAGCGCCTTATAGTATTGGTCGAGACCTTCCTTGATGCGATTATATCGAAAATAGAGTTCGCCTAGTTCATCGTGCTTTATAGCTAATTTTTCATTTATATAGGGATCGGAATCTGCCCTATGGCGGTCAAGCATGGCCTGGGCTTCTTCAAATACCTTGCGTCCTTCCTCATATCGTCCGAGGTCATTTAAAATGATACTGAGACCAATTGATGCATCAGTGAAGGAAGGTTCGATTTCTAATGCTCTTCGAAAGGCACGAATTGCTTTATTAAATTTTCCCTGATCGTAGTAGATTGTGCCTAACATGTGAAATATGTCGGCGGATTTGGTTCCACGAAGGATGAGTTGATTGAGAATAGGTTCCGCGGCCGAATACTTATTTATTTTGAAATATTCTTTGGCCGTAACCAACAAATCATCATGGTCGCTATTTTGTAATGTCATTGCCCAATTCTCTCTCTATCTTCTGTGCTTCAGTGGAGTTTGAATGCTGGGAAACGAGCATTTTATAGTATTTGAGAAACTTGGAGTTATCCTTCAGATGATGGGCGCTAACTGATGCTCCGTAGAGAGCACGAGCCTCGTATCCCAGCGCAGGATATTTTTCAAGGAGGTCTTCAAATCGTCCCAAAGCACTTCCGTACTGATCGCGAATGAAATAAAAGTCAGCTACATAAAGCTCCTTATCGGCCAACATTTTTAAACACTTGATTTTATATTCCTTAGCTTTTGGGGCAAATTCTCCGCTGGAATAGTTTTGCACCGCTTCATCAAAATAGAGAATGGCTTTGTTCGCGATTGAAAGATCTCGATCAATCGTCTCGGGAAGTTGATAAAAGTAGCTAAGCGCCAACTGATAGGTCACGTAATCGGATCTGGGATGACGAGGATGGAAATCCTTGAACACCTGATAGGCCGTTTGCGCCTCAATGTAATTTTCGCGCTTAAAATGGATGTCCGCCACGCGCAGTTTGGCGTCCAAAGCCAATTTATTATATGGATGCTTATTTGCCACTTCTTGATACTGAGCAATGGCTTCCTCGTAGCGCTCGTCTTTTTCAAACTTCTGACCTATTTCATAGGCACCCTCGGGGGTATCCGAGCTGAGCTTATCGGCCGAAGAGCACCCAAAGATTATTCCAAGGAGAAGGATGGGCACCAAAGCCCCACTTTTTGCCATCATTGCGGCAGTCTAATGTTTTGGCCCATACGCAGTCAATAGTCTCAATCTGCGAGGCCTTGATTTCATCAGCTCGCTTCAGAATGAAGCCAAAAACTCGCACTTACAGTTAGTTAGCTGCGAAAACCTACGAGATGCACATAGACGCTCGTAACCGTCACTTTTAGGGCGCTTGCGACGGGGATAGAAATAATCATTCCTAAGACCCCCATGAGTTGGGCGCCAACAATGATGGCTAGGATCACGGTTACGGGATGCAGGTCAACTATCTTTGCTACGACCAAGGGAATGATGAAGAGCATGTCAACAAGCTGGGTAATCAGGTAAACCATAACGGTCAAAAAAAAGAAGAGAGATGATTCTCCATTGATCACTGCCATGACAATTGCGGGAACGGCTCCAATAAACGGACCGACGTAGGGTATCAAGTTTGTAAGCGCAGCAAATAACGCCAGTAAAGTGGCATACCTTGCCCCTATGGCGAACAAGCCAATCCACATCAATAGCGCAACAAAAATGGATTCCATGAGGCGAGCTCGTACAAATTGGCCAATCTGATCATTAACCTGAGAATAAAGGTTGAGAATCATTTCAAAAATATTGTTTGGAACCAATGACAAGATAATCTTTGAAAACCGCCTCCCGTCCTTGAGAAGAAAAAAAGTTAGAAATGGGGCCAATAGAAGGGTGGTGAATAGCTTCTGCAGAATGGAAGGAAGATCATCAAAAAGAGAACTCGTCCAGCTGGTCAGGGTGAGCTCGACTTTTTGGCTGATATCAATGTTAAAAAAGGTCCCAGAGAGCTTCGCAAATAGAGCCTCGCTATCCTTGATGAGATGGGCAATTCCCTCGATGTAAATTGAGATCTCTGCTTTAAAGCTAGTCATTTGATCAGAAATAAAGGGGAAAAGGGCAGCCAATACGACAGCAAGAGTCAGTGTCACTAGAGCGAAGATGAGAGTTACTGAAACGGTGCGATTGACTCCGCGGCGTTCAAGGCGATTCACCAAGGGACTGAGTAGATAGCTAAATACAAAGGCCAGAACAGTAGACAAAAGGAGGTTTTCGACAATAATCAAAACAAGGAAAACGAGGCCAACTGCCGCCAAAAAAAACAAAAGCCGCGTGATATTCTCTCTGCGAAGCTGAATCGAAGTTTTATTGGCAACCTTCATTGATCTGTCTGCTCATGGAAGGTCTGAATCTCTTGCCTCAATCGAGTCACCTTGTCAGATGTCTCCTTGAGGCGTCGCCCCAATACCTCACTCAACCGAAAAAGGATTTGAACGCCCGTGGACGGGTTCCTCTCGACGATCTCAATGAGATCTGGCTTAAAAAAACCAACGAGCTTGGTCTCTTCGCAAGCAAGAGCGGTAGCTGTACGCCGCCCCTTATCTTCGACGAGCGAAAGCTCTCCGAAAAAATCATCTGGACCGAGTCGGGTGATATGCACAGAAGAGACTTCGGGTTCAATTTGCTGCAGATCAGACACAAAAATATCAACGGAACCGCTCACCACGATATACATACCTATTCCCAGCTCTCCCTGTTTAAAAATCGATTCCCCGGCGTGGAAACTTCTCAGGTGAACAAGCTCTTTTAGAAAGTGCAATTCTCGGGGCGAAAGAGATTCAAACAAAAAATTGCGACTTAGGACTCGAACGATATCGTTCTGCTGCGCTGAACGTTTAAAAATATTGTCCCATAATGTGTTTACCATGGATTTTTTCCAGAGTGATGAAAGAGCACAGATTTTTCAGTCCAGCCGGTGAGGCCTCCCGGATAAGCGACCTGGACCCAGTCTCCAGCAACCTTTTTGACAATAACCTCGTGGCCTTCTAAAATTTCGAATAGGCTCGCATCATCACCACTCGGTCCGGAACGAATATCGATATGTCCTGAAATAACCGTTGCGCGAGGGGAAAAATAATCGAATGCTCGAAGAAGAGAAAGGGCAACAAAAACCAAAAACAACACAGAAGATAAAATGCCCAAATAGGGAGTTGGTGGCAGCGACAATTCCAATTTAAAGGCCTGACGTCTTTGGGCTAAGTATCGAATCAGAAAGATTCCTCCGAGAAGCAGCATAATTGCGGCCGCTGCCAAGGATTCATTCAATGAAAAATTTAAGACGACTTCTCTGCGCATAATTTCCCAGCTCGAAAGAGCGTCCGGCTGAATCGGTCCCTTTTCTTTTATTGCTGCAGCAATCGCCTTTTTGGCCAATGAAAAATTAGGATCAAAATATAATGCTTTGCGCCAAGCTCCTAAAGCTCGTCCATATTTGCCAAGTTGGTAGTCTGTTAGACCCAAGTTGTAGAGGACGAAGGTATTGTCTGGTGATTTTTCTAAAGACAGCAAGAACTGCTCTTGAGCTTTAGCTATATGGCCTTGTTGGTAACTTTGAATAGCGGCCTGATAGGACTCTAAACTGGAGAGATCCTTGTTAAATTCAGCTTCGCTTCCAAGAATAGTTCTTGGAGTCACCAAAAAAATCAGCAAAAAAATAACCCAATGATGTTGTCGCATGCTCGGCTATTTTAGAGAGAAGTGTGGAAGATGTCCATTGAGTCTTTGCTAATTTGCTGCATGGCTGTGTGCCATATCTTGCTGTTAAGCGGTGCTCACGATTACAATCAGGTAGCGATGTTAAACAAAATGGGAGTAGTTTGAAATGCTTATTGGAGAGGGTATTCAAAAATCATCTCGTATAAAAAAGATGATCCAGGAGCTGGTAGCTGAAGTGCGGACGACCTGTTCTCAAGTGACCCATTCAAAAAATTCTGATCCGGATCTGGAATTTTCCTATAAAAGTTTGGTGGATGAATTTGGCCATTACCGAGGACGGGAGCTTTTTTATCCTTACATCGGCTCTGGGGCGGGACGTGGTCCTTATGTTGAGTTACGGGATGGCAGTGTTAAAATGGATCTCATAAACGGCATTGGCATCCATCTCTTGGGACATAGCCACCCTGATTTGATAGAGGCAGCCATTTGGGGAAGTCTTTCAGATGTAACAATTCAAGGAAATCTCCAGCCCAACGTCGAGTACGGTGAAATTTCCAGAAAGCTTGTGGAGATTGCGGGTCGAAAGAGCCGCTTGAAGCATGCCTGGGTGACAACGAGTGGATCGATGGCGAACGAGAATGCTCTAAAAGCCTGTCGGCAGAAAACTTCTCCCGCTCGCAAGATCTTGGCTTTTGATGCGGCCTTTGCCGGTCGTACCACGATGATGGCCGAAATTACTGATAACCCCTCCTTCAAGCAAGGGCTGCCATCCTATGATGAAATTTTGAGACTGCCATTCTACGACAAAGGCAATCCTGCAAGCGGAACTTCCGCCTTAAATATGTTGAAGCTTCACATTGCCAACAATAGGAAAAACATTTGTGCCTTCATGTTTGAACCGATGCAGGGCGAAGGCGGCTACAATGCAGCTCCAAGGGAATTTTTTATACCCCTATTCGAAGAGTGTAAAAAGGCGGGAATTCCTATTTGGGCTGACGAAGTTCAGACCTTCTGCCGTACCGGACAATTCTTTGCATTTGAGACGCTTGATATTGGAGATTACATTGACGTTTGCACAGTCGCTAAAACATTGCAGACGGGCGCCACTCTGTTTACTGGAGAATTGAACCCCAAGCCGGGTCTCATCGCGGGGACATTTGCTGGCGCAAGCGTAGAGCTGAGAGTCGGGTTGAAAATTCTAGAAATCATGGATACTGAGGCTTACATGGGACCCGAGGGGAAGGTCATAAAGATACATCGAGAATTTATTGGAATGTTAAATAGACTCAATGAAACCTCTTGCAAAGGAAAGCTTCAAGATGCGGGAGGATGGGTCTCATGGTGGCCGTCACCCCCTTAGATGGGAGCAAAGAAAAGGTGGGAGACTTGCTCAAAAGGCTTTATGCCAATGGACTTATTGCATTTAATTGTGGACGAGGTCCGTTTCGGCTCAGATTTCTCATTCCGGCGGTCATGACGAAGGAAGATATTGTTAACGCCGGATCTATTATTGAGAAGTCCATTTTGGAGATGAGTTGAGCTTTATTCAGTGTTGCCGTCATTTAATTTCCTTGGACACAAGTCCGGCTGGAGACGTCAGGGCGGCAGTGGACTATCTGGCTGAGGTCGGCAAGGACCTCGGTTTTCGAGCAGAAATCCAGGAGGAGTCGCTCGGAGGTGTTGAGCAGGCTAACTTGCTGCTTTTTCCTCGGGGGGGACCTCCACGTGACAAATTAATGCTACAAACTCATTTAGATACTGTGGATCCTGGAATCTATTCAATGTGGACTAAAACGGCTGCCAATCCGTTTAATGCAAGCATTTATAATCGCGAACTTTTTGGCCTAGGTTCGGCCGATACCAAACTGGATTTTCTATGTAAAATGTTTGCGACAGGTGAATTATGCGGACGCGACCTTAAACGATCATTTGTGTTAGTGGGCACTTATGGCGCTCAATCTGCCATGGCAGGCGCCATTCGCTTGATTCGCAAAAGGAAGGTTGCCGTTAAATATGCCTTGGTTGGCGAACCTACTGGTTTGCGCCTCATGGGTTCAGGCCAAGGGCTTGCAGTCGTCGAAGTGCGGGTCCCCTTTTCTGCGGAAGAACGAAAATATCGTCTGGACCATGATACGTTTGAGAGCAGCTCGTCGCAAAGTAAAATCTTTTCGGGCAAGGCCGCTCATTCAACAGTTCCACACTTGGGAGAGAGCGCAATTATTAAGATGTTTCAATTCTTGGAATGTTTGCCTGAGGGAATAGCGATTATGGAGCTAGATGGTGGATTGAACTATAATTCTATCCCAGCTAATGCTTATCTCGAATTTGATTTGGTAGGAGGGTTGAGGAATTCAGTCGTTAATAAAATAATGCAGATTTGGAGCGTGGTGAAGGAGCTCAACGAGGAATTTCTCATGTACAGGGATGAAGGATTTGCATATCCCTACCCTTCCCTCAATATCGGGGCCATCCGAACTTCGGAGGTTGGAATCCTTATCACAGGAAGTTGTCGGCTCCTTCCCAGTGTTTCTCAAGAAACTTATGATAGGTGGATCAGTCAGCTACGACTCATGTGCGAAAAGGTCGGAGCTGAATTTATTCTTCGAGATTACAAGGCCACATTTGTGGCTCCATCGAAATCGGAATTCAATTCTATTTGTCATGAGGCCTTGGCAGCTCAGGGAATTTCGGAGGACTTTGGCAAGCTATCGGCAAGTACCGAAGCGAGTGTCTTTCAACGGCTAGGTATAGAGTGTCTGGTTTTTGGGCCAGGACTAAGCATTGGAAACTCGCACGCCCCGAATGAGTTTGTTAGTCTCGATGATTTGGATGTGGCCAGGCGGTTTTACCGAGGAGTGGTTGAGAGGTTTTGTCTATGAATTTTGTTGTAAGGGTGGCGAATCAAGATGATTTAGCGGCACTTTTTGAACTTGCGAGTCAGTTTACTCTTCTTAATTTGCCTGCAGATAAAAAAATACTGGCAAAAAAAATTGAAAATAGCCAGTTGTCCTTTCGGGGAAAAAGGAAAATTGGCGATGCCGAATATATTTTTGTTGCTGAGGACCTTGAAAATAATTTTATTTCCGCCAGCTCCCTCATTGTTGCCAAGACAGGAACTCCAACTTCTCCAAACTATAGTTTTCAAGTTCTCAAGAAAGAGCGTTTTAGCCAGGAATTGGGAATTGGGTTTATACATCAAATTCTCAGATTGCGAGTAAATACGGATGGCGCAACAGAGGTTGGCGGTTTGGTGGTGGATCGTAGCTATCGCAGGCGACCTGAAAAAGTTGGCAAGATAGTCAGCCTTACAAGGTTTGCCTATATTGCGATGTGCCCTGATCGCTTTGAGACCGAACTGCATTCTGAAATGGCTCCACCCTTGACTGATGAGGGGAGAAGTGAATTTTGGGAAT
Organism: Bdellovibrionales bacterium; assembly: GCA_016714165.1. NCBI lineage: Bacteria > Pseudomonadati > Bdellovibrionota > Bdellovibrionia > Bdellovibrionales > Bdellovibrionales bacterium. The sequence continues at coordinate 1,024,659 of JADJNU010000002.1, read as the reverse complement.
CATTGGGACGTCGTTTTACTGGGATGCCCTACAAGGAAGCAGATCTCTTGAGTCAGCAGAATAATAATTTTATTCACAGTCTCTTTCCAGAGGAAGATATCTATCTGTGCCTTCTGGACTCGAGAGCACGCTTAGTATTAGGGAGAGTTGGCGAAGAGACTCAAGCGGCACTGCACATGCTGGAAAAACTGGGATTTAAATATAAAAATGAAGTAGATCCATTTGATGGAGGACCCCATCTGGGCGTTAAAGTGAGCGAAGTCAGCTTGATCAAGAACGGGAAGATGGCCCTGGTTGGAAAAAAGAAGCGGGTTTTATTCGATAAAATGGGTGTTGTAGGATTTGGTAAGGATCATGACTTCAGGGGTGGCTTTTCATCCTATTCGCAACAGGGAGACACTGTTTACTTTCCTGATAAAACCTGGTCCGCTTTGAAATTGAGATTGGGCGCTGAGATTTTCGTATCGCCAGTTTAGAACTGAATTGGAGGAACTATGGCCACTCAGATGAATCATAAGTATTTAGGGGATTTTATTGATGGGCGATTCCTTGTTTCGGAGCGACCGGACGGAAGCTGGTCCAATTTAAGCCCTGCGAATCTGAAGGAGACGACTCTTGAACTTTCCTTTCGCAATGATCATGTGGATGAAGCCTGTGGAGCAGCCAAAAAGGCCTTTCGCGAATGGTGCCAATTGAAGTTACAGGATCGTTTGGGGTATCTATTCAAATTAAAGGAAGTTTATATTTCCCACGAAGAACAAATGGCGGAAGTGATTGCTCGAGAAACGGGAAAGCCCCTTTGGGAAGCCCGCAATGAGAGCAAGGCTCTATCAAGTAAGATTGACGTCACTCTCAATCATTCCCTTAAGCTGATCCAGGACGAAAAAATTGAAAATGCTCTTCCTCGAGTCGATGGGTTTGTCAGATTTAAACCGCGCGGAGTTATGGCAGTTGTTGGACCATTCAATTTTCCAGCACACTTGCCAAACGGACATATTGTTCCAGCGCTTGCAACCGGCAATACAATTGTGTTTAAGCCGTCAGATAAGACACCAGCCACTGGACAACTGATTGCTGAGATCTTCAAAAAGGCTGGATTTCCAAACGGCGTTTTTAATTTGATTCAAGGTAGGGGTGACACCGGGAAGCGGCTTGCGGGCCATGAGCTGGTGGATGGAGTTTTATTTACAGGATCATATGAAGTGGGATTAAAGATAAAACAAGATACCATTCATCATTATTGGAAAATTCTGGCTTTGGAAATGGGTGGAAAAAATTCAACAATAGTTTGGAAAGACGCTGATCTCAAGAAAAGCGTGTACGAAACCCTTTTGGGTGCATTTTTAACAACGGGGCAGCGATGCAGTGGCACGAGCAGAGTCATTCTTCATAAAGATATTTACGATAAGTTTTTGGATCAATTCTATCGCCATGCCAAAAAACTGAGTATTGGCCATTGGAAAGATAATCCATTCATGGGGCCGCTCATCAGCTCAGACTCGGTGGACAATTATATTCGTTTTCAAGAAATCGCTAAACGTGAAGGCGCGGAAAGCATGATGAGAGGAAAAGTACTGGAGCTGGATCATCCCGGCTATTACGTTACCCCTAGCATTAATCTGGTTGAAAAGCTCGACAGTAAATCGGTTTATCAAAAAAGCGAGATCTTTGGTCCAAACGTGGCTGTTTACAAAGTTGAAGATTTTGAGGAAGCAATGGCAATAAACAATTCGGGAGGGTTCGGACTGGTATTGGCAATGTTCTGTAAAGACCGATCCCTTTATGAAAAGGCCCTTTTGGAAGCACGCGTGGGGCTCTTGAATTGGAATCGAACAACAAATGGAGCCAGTTCAAAACTACCGTTTGGCGGTATGGGTAAGTCAGGAAACGACCGCCCCTCAGCTCATTTTGCAGTAAATTATTGCACGGTGCCAGTTTCCTGTCTCGAAGATTTGAATCCCTATGAAACAGGACAGGACATGCCAGGAATGAACTACGAGTATTCGCCGTGAAACAGATCATTGGTTTGCTTGTTTCATTTCTGTTCATCTGCGTGGTGGTTGTTTCATGGAAGTTTTTTATTTTTTTAAAAGGGCCCATGCAGAGCTCCTCCGATTCTGTTGTTTTTGAAGTTTCCAAGGGCTTGAGTTTTCGAAGAATAGCTGAATTGTTAGAAGAAAAGGGTATTGTCACAGACAAAAATTTACTTATTATTTACGCAAGGTTCACGGGTTCCAGCAAAAGGCTAAGGGCCGGGGAATACATGCTGAATAGAGGTTCGACTCCTCGGACCATTTTGGAAATTCTCTCTTCGGGAAAGAGCATTCAACACTTGGTGACCTTTCCGGAGGGAATCAATATTTTTGAAATAGCCAGTCAATTGGAAAAATTGGGATTCGGGTCGGCAAGAGAGTTTGTTAAACTTGCGCACGATAGAAAATTGATTTACCAACTGCTCAAGGCGGATCTCCACTCTTTTGAAGGATACCTTTTTCCAGAAACATATGGCTTTACCAAATATACTTCACAGCGGGAGATCGTCGAGGTCATGGTGAATCGCTTTCTTGAAGTGTACTCCGAGATTTCAAAGGAGGCAGGAAATTCTATGGATAGGCATAAAGCTGTTACTTTGGCGAGTATTGTCGAGAAAGAAACGGGGGCGGGACCTGAAAGGGCCCGAATCGCATCGGTATTTATCAATCGTCTTCGCAGGGGCATGAGACTGCAAAGCGATCCAACGATACTCTATGGTATTATGGAAAAAACGGGAGAGATGAAAATGAATATCACCCGAGAGGACATAAAGGATTACACAGCCTACAACACTTATCGGGTCGACGCACTTCCTGCCGGCCCCATCGCAAATCCTGGTAGGGAAGCTTTGAGGGCTACTCTCAATCCAGAAAACTCAAATTACCTCTATTTTGTCAGTCGAAACAATGGAACTCATGTGTTTTCTGAGACGCTTCAAGATCACAATCAAGCTGTGAAGACCTTTCAGCTAGATCCTCAGCAACGCGAGGGGAAGTCCTGGCGAAATTTACGCGATAAGAAAAGTGCTTCGCACAAGTGAGATCACTAGTGATCTCACTTGTTGCTGAGTCATTTATTGGGGCGGTTTCAACTGGCTTTTTGGCCTCAGGAGCAAGCGGAGTAAATTCATAACGAAACAACGTGCTCAAACTTGCCGAACTTGAGCTCGTCGTTGAGCGCAATTCAAACTGCTTGCCATCGTTCGAGAGTTTGTAAAAGGAAAACTCCCCTCCCTTTTTCTGGTAAAGTTTTTCTGGCGTGGGAGGTTTTTCATTATCGTTCAGATCTTCAATTAGCGGGGACCTCAGAAAATAGCCGTCAAAATCGACAACGAAGCTAGCGACGGAGTAAGTGGTTTTTCCAGAGTTATCTAATGTCATGGATTTCATTCCACTTGTTGTCTGTTTTAAGTGTAGTTGTGTTTCTTGTTTAAAACCTCTTACACAAACAATCGAGGACTGCGTTTGGCCCGTCTTTTTGTCAATCTGATTTCTTACGTGAAACATCAGATTGTTGGTTTTATCAGAATAAAATAACTCCGCCTGTAGATACTTATATTCGCCAGCTGGAACTTCTTTGGAATCGGGATTGAGCGATATTTTTTGGACGTTGCTATCCTGGATATCAACTTTTATTGGATTGTAGTCGCTTGCGCATTGCTTTCCGCGGGGACGACTGCGACCCGCACCGCAAGAGGAAAGAAATGTAATGGCTAGGGAAAAAACAAGAGCAGTCCGAACCATGAATCGCCTCCAAAAGCCGAGATAATACTAGGCGTCATTTGAATGTCAAGGACTTATATCTCTCGAGAAATCACATTTTTGGTGTCTCGGTGTCTTTCTCTCGAGGGGAGGAGAGTGATCTTGTTTTGGGTTCAATCTTTAAAGTAACGGGGTTGAATGAATAGATGTTCAGGTGAGCTATTAGGCTTTCATCAAAGGTAGGAGCGACTATTTCTGGAATGTTGTCGCTATCAACATCATGAATGAAGAGATTGGAAGTCACTTTTCCAAAGCTAAAATAGCCGTCTCGACGATCGGGGAGTTGAATTCGAGCAAGGAGAGGCCTTGTTCCCTCCGGCGTTCTCCCATAGATTTCTAGAAAAATTCCCTCACTTGTTCTGATTTTGATCACTTTGGCAACTCCGCCTTCAGCAAGTAGTGGACCGGAGGCAGAGGCAAGGATTTGGCGGAATTCTTTGTTGAGAGCTCCGCGAATGTAATTTCGTAGAGATGGATGAAAGACGCAAAGGAGGCCAATCAAGTAGATGCTTATGAAAAATCCCCGAGAAGCAAAGCCGATGATAGACTTAAATCGGGGAGAGGGGCGAGGGGATGAGGAGATGGGAGGTGCAACTGCGCTCATTTCACAATTCTACTCCTCGTCGGAATGTGTATCTAGTTTCCAAGGCGCAACTGATCAAATCTCCACCAAAGATGGGTCCAGGTTGCCAAATGCCAACAGGAAATAGCCCGTCGTCTCGAATATCAGCGAATTTAGAGATTTTTTTTAATCACAAACGAAATTTGTCGCCCTTGTGAGTTGTGGTCTCTGCGGTAGGAAAAAAAGTTCAAATCGGTCAGGGTGTCAGAATCGTGCGTAAAGATTGATTTTGCACCAGCTCTTATCAACTGAGCTCGCACAATTCGAGAGAGATCTACATAGGATTTTTTCTGGTCGCGATGAGATAAAATGAATTCATTCTCAGGAATAGATAACTGATGTCCAATGGGTCGAATTTGCTCAAGAACCTCCGTTCCTACCTCAAAGGAGGAAGCATTGATATGCGGGCCAATATAAATCTCAGAACCCTCTATCGAAAATTGGTGGGGGTGTTCATTGAGAATACCTCCCACAATTCCGCGCCAACCAGCGTGTACCGCTGCGATGCCATTTTGATTACAGATTAAAATTGGTAAACAATCTGCGGTTCGAACGATCAGTCCCACATTTTTGTGGGAGGTAAAGTGGGCATCGGCGAGCGGGGGTTCACGATGGGCCTCCGTCCACTTTGAGGAATGAACTTGTTGAAGTTGATGAAACCGAACATCTGGAAAGGATTTTTCCAGCAGTTTCAAAGTCCCAAACCGATTTCCAAAAAAGAGAGTCGCATGTGGTCCGTGGTAAATAAATCCTACAGTTTGAGAATCAATTTTGAGAGGTTCAAACACGATCAAACCCGGTTTGAATATATAGATCCAAGAGATCTTCCGGCCAGGCGATTTGAAACGCCAGGAGCTTTTTTGAGGTCGGATGGACAAAGGAAAGTTCTCTGGCACAAAGTGAAATCCTCCCCAAGTTAAAGATCAAGGAACGCAATCTTGAGCTCTTTAATCCCTTTGCCCTCTGCAGTCCGCCATAAATAGGATCTCCAACTATGGGGTGTCCGAGCTCAGACAAATGCACTCGAATTTGGTGAGTGCGTCCTGTCTCAAGTCGACATTCGATCAGAGCAAAGCCTTGAGGTGAAGTCTTTAGAGTTCGATAGTGAGTAACTGCCAATTTTCCTTTAGGCCCTGAGATCTGAGGATTATTATCTGTGGAGGCAAATTTCTTTCTATCATTTGGGTGACGGCCAATATGAGAGCGTAGAGTTCCGGCTGGGGGGAACGGGCGCCCATAGACGAGAGCCCAATAAATGCGATGGACCGTCTTTTCCCGGAATTGTTTTGCAAGAAAGGCATGACAGCGATCATTTTTGGCGACCACAAGAATACCACTAGTGTCTTTATCGAGGCGATGAACGATACCGGGCCGATGTTTTTGAAAGCCCGAGGCAAGACTGTTTGTGTGAAAAACAAGGGCATTAACCAGCGTATCATGCGTGTGGCCATTGCTCGGATGGACCACGAGCCCCGCGGGCTTATTAATGACTATAACGTCTGCGTCTTCATGCAGTATAGCCAAAGGAAAATCAAGAGGTTCGAGTTCTTGAGAAGGAATTGGCTCAGAAATAAGTACGACAATGCAATCTCCGACTTTTGGCATAAACGAGGCTTTCAAAGATTTGTCACCTTTAATAACCGAACCTGCTGAGAACAGTTGAGCCACTTGAGATCTGGAAGAAAACTCCGGGTTGCTGGAAAGAATTCGATCAAGTCTTGTGCCTGCCTGATCCTCAGAAATGATTATTTCAAATTTCCGAACTATCAAATTGGATTCAGAACTTTTCATTGCGATAGAGTGACATGTAGGAGTCAGCAACGAGTTTCTCGTTGAGTCCTAGGATTTTTGCTACTTGCACAACGAACCCGCGAGTAAAAACAGGCGCAGGAAGGGATTTGAAATTGTTTGATTCGAGGGCACTCAAATAGGTCCGGCTGATGCGCGTCTCCTGGCTGAGTTGATCAAGATTCACCTGTTTATAAATCCGAACCTTTTGAAGAAACGTTCCATCGAAGGTCCTCGTTTGATTTATCTCATTTTCAAAGTTTGGATCTATTTGATAGGCACTAAAACGTGTTTTCCCAAACCCTTCAGGAACACGGTCAGCCTTAGGCTTGGATGGCTGGAAACTCTTCTGATTTACAGCGATCTGTTCAATGTCCGCAGTATTTGCAATTCCAACACTCGCTAGCGGTGCTGAACCAACTTTGGGCCCTTGCTCCGGAACTTGAAAATCTGGTAATTCTTCGGATGCATTTGCCGGGCCAAATTGAGTTTGATCCTTCTGTGTTGTCTGCCGAATTAATTGCCTGTCGTAATCTTTTCGTTTGGCTTGGTTACTCAGAGTGGAAAAAGCTTCCTCAATGAGAGTCATCAAATCACGTGCTTCTTCGCGAGTAAACATAGAGTAGAGTGCTGGGCTCTCAGGGGAATAAGTGTTTCGTGCCCGATGGTATGCGGCATGAATTTGTTGCTGAGTTGCATCTGATGCCACTTCAAGAATTTCATAATAGGTTTGGTCGGCCAGTCGATGATTCATCTTCTTATTCTATACCACAGCTTTTTGTTTTCTTGGACCAACGATTGTTCGGGCAATTCCCAGCATTTGAGCATATATCCGGCTGTGAGGATATTCTAGCAGGAGATGTTTCTTTTTTCGAAGCGACTGCCATACTGCATTATCGTAGTCGATATGTCCTAAAAATTGAGCTTTGATTCCAAAATATTTTCTGCAGACGCTCTCTATAGAAGGACCGAGAGTAACATCACTCATTGTGCGAACTTGGTTGAGAACAATTTGAATTTTCATGCTCTCCATCAAATTTCGAAGTCGTTCGCCATTGTCTGGATCCTGTTTGGAAACATAGAAAAGGAGATCGGCAGGTGAGCGAATTCCGTTATGGGATTTATTTGCCATGAGTTGTGCAATCAGGTTACCTAAATTTAATTGGAACTCAAATCGCTTCATTTTTCTAAAAAATGCAGATTTGATAAATCTATAAGCATTTTCAACGCTGGAAGGATCCGGCGTTACGGTGATCAGTTGGTGTGTGGCCATCAAAAACAAATCCAAGGTGGTAGAGTGAGTTCCTGCACTCAGGTCAAGAATGATGAAATCGGCCTTCGTGTGAAAAATAGAGGACATCAGAAGTGTCTTCTGATCTTCAGTGATGTTTGCCATGTCGTAGGAGTCGTTAGATCCACTGATAAACCGGAGATTTTGATGGCCGGTTTGAACGGCGAGGCTTTCAAAATTTGCTATTTTGCCAGTTAAAAAATCATGAATAGAATGCGGGGGTGAGTCTTCTCCGATGCAAGTGTGAAGATTGGCTGCCCCCAGATCTAAATCTATCAAAAGAGTATCGTATCCTAGGTTCGCAATAAAGATAGCAAGGCCAGAGCTAAAAAACGACTTTCCAACTCCTCCTTTGCCTCCTCCAACTGAAATTATTCGAGAGTCGGAATTCATCATTCCTCTCAAATAATAGACTTTGTCTTTGTCTTTATCCCGAACATCGGACATTCAGTTTCTCAAATCTTTGGTAAGGGTTTAAGTAGACCCTTCTTTAACTTCTCTTCGGCTTCAGACGCGCGAATATAAAGAGGTTTAACGGATTTCCAATCATTTTTGACCTCTTGTCTGGCTCGCAGATCCAAACGAGGGGAAAAAAACTGGACTTGAGGCTCGTCTGGCTGATGCGTTTCACGCAACATGAGATTGAGCAGGCCGTGGGGAAAAAATCTTTGATAGGTATCATAGGCATTGCCTACAACGAGAGAGGGCCCATCGAAGAGCTGAGAGACCTGATCTAGGCCCAGGGCACGCGGAGATGCCAATTCTCGAAGAGAGCCTGTTGCTGTCCATGCGTAAGAGGCTCCATAAATCATGTTTCCAAAGGCATTGACCAAACACACGATGGGCAAATCTTGTCGATGGGTGCTTAAAGCCAGGGCTTCTAGGCTAGAATACCCAAAAAGGGGAGTCTGAAAGGAGTAAGCAAATGCCCTCATCATGTTGATTCCTACTCTAATGCCCGTAAAACTCCCAGGACCCACACCAACCCCAAAAAGACTAATTTCACTCAGGTGAAGGGCATTTCGCTCCAGCAGGATTCTAACTGCCCCAGTCACAACTTCGCTATGTGAAGATTCGCGCTGCCATTGCTGGCAGTCTCTGACGACAGCGTCTAAATATTTGTCTGAACATTCAAGGAGCGAAAGCCCGCCACTTGGAGAGCTTGTCTCTGCAATTAGTACTAATTTCATAGCTCACTTTGTTAACAGATCTAAGGAGACTTCACAAAGCTTGTTATATCGTTAAAAAGGGATAGTACCATGAGAGAAATGAGAAGGATAAGCCCAACTTGTTGGGCAATCTCCATTTTTCTCATGCTCAGGGGGGCTCCTCGAAGGGCTTCGATGACAAAAAATACCAAGTGTCCACCATCCAAAATAGGTACGGGAAGAAGATTGATCAGAAAAAGATTGATGGAAATGATGGCCATCATTCGCAAAAATGCGGAAATACCCATTTCGAAAGTCTGACTTGCCACTCTGCCGATCGTGATAACCCCACCGATATTTTTATGCGAAACTTGGGCTGTAAGGATTCTGAGAAAGCTAACAGATATAGCTTTGGTCCAATCGATGGTCTTTTCAAACCCATAAGAGACGGCCTCTGCGGGAGAACTTACCCGAAACAGGGTGAGCTCTCCTGGGGACTCCAGAATTGCCGGAATAATTCCAACGGTAAAGCGATTTTCTTCTTTCTGATGGCGATTCATGACCTCAGTCATTTCTGGCGCGATATCAACATCGATTGTCTTGCCCTCACGTGCAATTGAAAAATGAATGACCTTGTCCTCTGCCTTGAATGCCTTGACCTTTGCGAGAACCTGATCCCATTTCTCCACAAGGGATTTATCGAGCCCGATGATTTTATCTCCGTCCCTCAAGCCAGCTCGAGCAGCCGGAGAATTCTCCTTAACCTGAAGGAGATACAGATCAGATTCTTCGAGTCCCAACACATCAAGCAGAGATTTGGATTCATCAGCGGAATTCGACAGAGTGTGAAAATCGTTTAGCACTACCGTTCGACTTTCAGCATTTGCTTTCGCTGTATAAGGATGAACCACGAGTTCTAACTTCTCGCTATTTTTGTGAGCCTGAAGGGTGGGTTCCAATTCCCAAAAGGCATTGACCTTCACGCCATTTATAGAGGTGATGATATCAAAAGTTTTTAATCCGGCGAGGGCAGCAGGTGACTGAGGAGATGAAACTCCAACCATTGAAGAGCGTCCAGACGGATCAAGTCCGGGAATTCTTGGGACGAGAGTATCAAGAGTCAGTATATTATCGTTGGGTACAAGAGTCGGAGAAGCTTTAAGTGAAACCGTCTCCCCGCTATTGAATCTGGCTACCTTAAATTGAATTTCACGGTCAACGGAGGTTTCAATTTTTTTGGCGATCTGGGACCAATACGAAATGGTTTCCTCGTTCATCGAGAGAATTTTATCACCTGAACGAAATCCAGCCTGAAAGGCAGAACTCTCTCGCTCAACATCTCCTAATCGCGGCCCTGGGACAAGTTCGCCCTTGAGACCCACAGCCATAAACAGTGGAATGGCAAATAGAAAGTTCATCAGAGGGCCCGCCAAAACGATCGCGATTCTCTGAATGACTGGTTTGCATAGAAAGGCTCGGGACTTTTCATTTTCGGGTATTTCTGCAGTCGGATCGTCTCCGTACATTTTGACATAACCGCCAAGAGGCACAATCGAGATGCAATAAGTCGTCTCCCCACGACTGAATTTCAAAATTTTCTTGCCAAATCCAAGACTAAAAACCTCTACTCTTACTCCGCACCATTTAGCGACCAAAAAATGGCCAAGCTCATGAACGAAAATGAGAAGACCCAATAAGATGAGAAAGGGCCCAATTGCAGAAAGTCCCGATTGTAACCAATTAAGAATTAAATCCATTTCGGTATTCTAAAGGGAGGAGCGGCGACACCAAAGCAAAAACCGCCAAGAAAGCCAAAGATTCTCAGATTTGGAATGAAATTCAGGGGGTACCTCGCCTAAGGTGCCGAAAAAACCACTTCAACACAGCGCTTCCTAGCTGAGGTATTGAGCAACAAGAAAGAAAATAGGGGAGGCAAAATAAATTCCATCCAAACGATCAAGCACACCCCCGTGTCCTGGCATAATACTGCCAGAATCCTTGTGGCCACTGACACGCTTGAGAAGTGATTCAAAGAGATCTCCAAATTGAGCAAAGAAGCCGCTGGCAATAGAACCCGTGATAAACAGAACAAGCGAGTGCTCATCAACAAAGTAAGTTCCCGCCAGCCAAGCGACAAGTCCAGACCCCAAAAGTCCTCCCCAGGCCCCGGCAACTGTTTTTTTAGGGGAAACTGAAGACATCAGCTTGCGCTTGCCAAAGCAAAGTCCAACGAAATAGGCAAAGGTATCTCCGGAAAAAACCACAACAAGCATGAGCGAAAACCATTTGAGCCCATCAGGAAGAAACAGGAGTTTAAGTGCAAAAATCGGCAGTAAACCTGTGTAAACCAAACCTAAAATGAGGGAGGACGAGAGTTTCCGAATCACTTCCAGCGGGACAGTTTTGTGAAGTGCACTCAATAAGCAGGAGAAAAGGATCATCGACGTCAAAGCGAGAGTTGCCAGGCCTGCAATAGGTTCGAGGAGCATTGCTATGGCGATAAAACCGAAGCAACTCCCAAGAAACAGGCCTTTTAAAAATGGTGGAAGTTTCTCATCTGGAGGAAAGCCAATTTTGGTAAATTCATAACAGCCCAGCATGACAATCCCAAGGGAGATAACTGCGATTCCTGGTGGACCTCCGTAAAAAGCAATAGCGACAAGGGAGCCTACCGCTACCAAAGCTGAGAGAATTCTCGTTTGGAGCCCCATAAAGTTGGAACTCACTTAAACTTCGCCTTTTAAACTGCGGGATGAAGTCTGGGGACTTGAGCCTAACTGTTCACTGGTCTTACCAAAGCGACGTTCTTTGAGATTAAATGATTCAATTGCGAGATCTAAATCATTCCGCGTAAATTCTGGCCACATTTTGGGAAAAACCATGAATTCGCTATAGGCTGATTGCCATAAATAGAAATTCGAGAGGCGCGATTCTCCGCTTGTGCGAATGATGAGATCTGGGTCGGGAATTTCCGAAGATTCTAGCTGAGAGTGAAAGAGCTCCTCATTGACATCCTCGGGGCGCAATTTTCCGGAGCCGACAAGGAAGGCGATTCTCTTCGCTGCGTTAGCAATTTCTTGCCGACCTCCATAGCTCAATGCAAAAATCAAAGTCATTCCCGTGCAATGATCAGTTTCAGAGATCGTCTGGTTAACGGCCTCCTTTACCTTTGCAGGGAGCCGATCTAGATCGCCAATACATTTGAATTTAATATTATTTCGAACCAATCCAGCTCGCTCACGATTGAGCCGGCTAAATAACAATTTCATCAGGAGGCTGACTTCGTCTTTTGGTCTGAGCCAATTTTCACTGCTAAAAGCAAAAAGCGTAAGAAATTTAACCCGCCGAAATGAGCAAGCCTCAATAATGCTCTTAGCTACCCGAGCTCCCCGAACATGCCCAAAAAAACGATGATGTCCATGGGCATTGGCCCAACGGCCATTTCCGTCCATAATTATTGCGATGTGTATCGGCGGGGTCACTTTAAAGGGCTCCAGATTTTCTATCATTGACTAGATTGTCATGAGTTCTTTCTCTTTTTCATCGGATATCTTGTCAATTTTATCGACATATCCATCAGTCAATTTTTGTATTTCTCCTTCGAGGCGTTTCTGCTCATCCTCGCTGATTACTTTATCCTTGGCGGCCTTCTTTACAGATTCATTGGCATCACGTCTTGCCATTCGCACAGCCACCCTGGCATCCTCAACAATCTTTTTGATAGTCTTTACTAATTCCTTGCGACGGGCTTCCGTCAAATCAGGAAGTCGAAGGCGGATGACTTTTCCATCATTTTGAGGACTCATTCCTAGATCGCTCTTAATAATTGAGGCTTCAACTTCTTTGAGAGTTGATGCCTCCCAGGGTTGAATTAAAAAGGATTTTCCGTCTGGACAAGAGACCGCAGCTACCTGATTGAGCGGAGTGGCGCTGCCGTAGTAGTTGACCTTCACAACATCCAACATTGACACCTGAGCTCGGCCAGTTCTCACCTTTTTTAATTCGCCAGCCAAAGCCAAAAGAGACTTTTCCATCTGGTCTTTGGTAGATTTAACAATATTTTCAACCATGTTTCCCCCCAATTCTAAAAGACAGTTGTTCCAATGTTCTCACCAGATATCACTCGAGTAATACTATTAGGAGTAAGCAAATTAAAGCAAACTATCGGCAATTTGTTGTCCATGCAGAGACTAATTGCAGTAGAATCCATAACTTTCAGGCCCTTTTTCAGGACATCCATATAACTGATCTTATCGAACTTTGTGGCATCTGAATGAGTTACAGGATCTTTATCGTATATTCCATCTACTTTTGTTGCCTTCAAGATGACGTCCGCATTAATTTCCATTGCACGCAGGGCCGCAGCCGTATCGGTTGTAAAGTAAGGATTTCCGGTACCGGCAACAAAAATAACGACGCGCTCTTTTTCCAAATGGCGAATGGCACGTCGACGGATATAGGGCTCTGCGATTTCAGCCATTCCGATAGCTGTCTGTACACGCGTAGAAAGATTGTGCTTTTCGAAGACGTTCTGGACAGCTAATCCATTGATGACGGTGGCGAGCATACCCATATAATCCGAGCTGGCCCGATCCATACCACGAGCCGAAGCCGCAACGCCTCTGAAAATATTCCCGCCGCCAATCACTATTCCAATCTGTACCCCGAGCGAGGCGGCCTCAGAGACGTCAGCTGCAACTCTCTCGATAATTTCAAGATCTATCGAATTACTTTTGCTAGCGAGAGCTTCGCCGCTAAGTTTCAACAAGACTCTTCGATACTTGCTCTTAGCCAATCTGTTACCCTTTCAGTTGCGCCGCGACCTCTTCAGCGAAATTTTCTGACCGTTTTTCTAAACCTTCGCCTAATTCGTAGCGAGCGAATCGACGAATGACGATGTTTTCACCAATTCGGGAGATGGTTTCTTGCAGATGCTGGAGGATAGTGATGTCCGGATTTTTGACAAATTTTTGTCCCATCAAACACGACTCTGCCGCCCACTTTTTCATCTGGCCATCAATGATTTTATCCAGGAATTCGCGCTTTTTACCCTCTTCAAGGGCCTTATTTATGAGTACTTCTCGCTCCTTATTTTTAACTTCCTCGGGAATTTCTTCCTCGCGAACGAAGCATGGCGCCATTGCAGCGATGTGCATAGCCACATCATTCACAAATTTCTGAAATTCTTCGTTGCGTGCCACAAAATCAGTTTCAGAATTGATTTCTACAAGGACACCGATACGGCCTCCCGCATGTATATAAGAAGATACGAGACCTTCAGCTGCAAGCCGACCAGATTTCTTTGCAGCCTTACTGAGGCCCTTCACTCGAAGCCATTCCACGGCCTTCTCAAAATCACCTTGCGATTCTTCGAGGGCCTTTTTACAGTCCATCATGCCCGCGCTCGTTTTTTCGCGGAGATCCTTTACTTGAGAAGCACTGATTGTCATAATAGCTATCCTCTTTTCAATATTTTATACCTAAAATTTCTAATCAATTCTAAAAACGGGATCCTCCCATTCGGGGCAGATAATAGGAGGACCTAATTTTCGCTCTGCCCCAGCCCAAAGGCTCAGGCTACGCGTATCTATTCTTCTGTGCTTTCAGGAACAACGGTCTCTTCGGGTGCAATTTCCAACTCGGCTGCAATTTCGACTTCATCAGCAAGACCGGCAGCGACAAGCTTACGTCCACGACTGACTTTTACAACAGATGGTCCGCCATCAGAAGAAGGAGAAGTATCCTTTATCGGAGTAGCAGTGGGTGCTGACGCCGTAGCCTTCTCTGGAGCAGCTGCGGATTTGTCAGCAGTCGAACGAAGTTTTTCTTCCCAAAGCTTGACGCCCTCGAGAAAGGACTCAGCTACCATATTTGAAAAGAGCTTAATTGAGCGAATTGCGTCGTCGTTGCCGGGAATGGGGTAATCAACTTCATTTGGATCTACATTGGTGTCCGCAATACCGATAACAGGAATACCAAGCCGACGAGCTTCTTTTACTGCGATATGTTCCTTGTTGAGATCTACGACAAACATTGCCGAGGGGGAGTCCTTCATTTCACGGATACCGTCCAAATATTCCAAAAGACGAAGATAGTCCTTCTCTATTCGGGCACGCTCCTTCTTGGAGAAAAAATCAAGCTCACCTTTCTCTCGCATGCGATCAATTTTTTTGAGTCGATCGATACTTGATTTAATTGTCTGAAAATTTGTGAGCATTCCCCCGAGCCAGCGTTTAGTCACATGATATTGTCCACAAAGAGCAGCGGCTTCCTTAATGGGCTCAACAGCCTGTTTTTTTGTTCCTACGAAAATCAATTTTCCCCCATTTGCGCCCACTGATTTAACAAACTCAGCAGCTCTCCGGGCGAGTCCAACTGACTTTTGCAGGTCTATAATGTGGATTCCGCCCCTATCAGTATAGACGTAGGGTTTCATTTTTGGGTTCCAACGCTGAGTCTGATGTCCGAAATGAACACCTGCGTCGAGCATTTCTTTCATTGTAAGATTGGCCATAGATATCCTCTCTGGTTATGCCGCCCTCCCCACTGCCACTTGGGACCAAAGATACGAGGAGGTGTGTAGTTAAAAAATCTGGTTACTGTTAGCATAAGCAGCGTGGTAGGGCAATAGGAGCCTGTAAATAGCCTGAAGGGGCTATAGCGAGTCCCACTCTGGCGTGGGCAGCGGTCACATCGAAAGAGACAACTTACCGAACTAATTAGAGAAACCACCTTGCGGAGATTCTGCCCCTAGTCCCGATTCGGAGCCCAAGGCCCATTCTAGCGCAAGGCGAGCCACCATAATTGAACCCAGCAAAGGCGGAAGACCCGTCTGGGTGTGATTGGCAAGAAAGAGGTTGGGCTGCTCAGGAACGATACCCGGAACTTTCAACCCGAGATCTATGACTCCATGGCTGCCTTCATTGACAACAATTTTCTCAGCAGAAAGATTTTCGAAAAATTCGGGATAGGCCCTCTTAATTTGCTTTTTCATTTCTCTCAACAGATTAGCTATCGCCTCTGAATCTTCAGCGAGGTCAGTGTTGAGAAGCCCCATCCAAACTGAGGTTTGGCCAGAAAATTCATAGCGGGCCTTGAAAAATCGCCCCAAGGTGGGCTCAAATTCATCTTTTGCCCCATAAAGGAAATGGAGTGCTGACGATGCAGTAAAAGCGCTTTCCTTATGCAAGCAATGCAAATTTACCGAAGTGTAGAGGCGTGATTTTGCAAGACGCTGACGCAAGCGATTGGAAAGTTGATTTTCGGGAAAGAGCGCTAGGAGGTGCTTCGCGACAGGGGTATAGATGACTTTTTCTGCGATCAGGGTTCGCGCGCCATTGATGGTCACTTCCATCGAATTGTTTGTCGCATTCAGTTTTGTCACGATGGACTGCGGGATTCTTTCTTCAATGAATGTCTCGGCCAAGTACTTAATCCACTCATCCGGCTGGCTCTTGAGTTCAATGAGGCAGTTTTGATTGTACTGGTTCAGGATTTCAAGAGAGTCAAATTTGCGATCTCCAAACCCCATAAAGGTTTTCAAGGTTCCGCCCTCAAAAGTAAGGGGCGAAATCTCGAGCTTTGGGCCAATCACTGGCTTTCCGAGTTGGTCTTCCAACCACTTCAATAAAAGGTCGGCCTCGGGGGAAGACTTGATAATTCCAAGATTTGATTCGAAATTTTGACCGTTGACATCAAATGGGCGAAAAGATCCGCCCATGGTTTCATTTTCATCAATGAGACCCACTTTCAATCCACCAAATTCAAGAGCCTGTGCAATTAGCAAACCGGACAGGTCACCGCCTATGATAATAAAATCGTAGAGCTGGGAATTTGTTGCTGTTGCCATAGAGTCCTAAACTCGCTGAGGCGGGTTATCAATTCAAGGATTTTTATAAAGTCGCTCCGCACAAAAGCGAATAGGACCCCTAAGACATTTTTTCAACCGAGGTGATGCTTTGACAAATTTAGCCAAGGGAGGGGAGAGGCGGTAGTAATAATAAATGAACCTTCGCCCAAAGGGACTTTCACGAAGGACCTCATCACGGTAGCGACGGAGTAAAATAACTTCAGAGCAATGAGCATCATCAAAAACTGCTGTCGCAACAAAGCAGGCTCCACGCAATCCCCCTGAGGCGCGAAGAAACTGTCTGATGATTTCGGGATTTTTGGCTGATCGAGAGAACGCCTCGGCTCGTTTTATGATGTCTGGAAAAATCGTGCTATATTTGATGAATTCAGCCAATTTATTTGCCGTGCGTTTTTGCCGATCTCCATATCGTGGGCTCATGTCGTAAATTCGGAGTAAATCCCAATAGACAGAAGTTATGACAGTGACCTCTTTTGATCTTTTGGAATTGTTGAAAACATCAGGACTTAGTTCCCCCATTTTTTTCTGGAAAACAATCTCGACTATGCGCAAATACTTTTCATAAGAAACGGCAGCTTCTGAGTAGGCCTTCTGATGCATCAATTGGCGAGCCTGTTTCACGAGGCCAACGCGGCTTTTCCAGAGCACCGCTCGATTTTGCTCACGTGCTTGAGCTTCCATACGCAACTTAACGCCTTTGGAAACTCTTCGGGTGAGCTCTTCATAGCAACCTGGGCAAGCTGATTCCGGAATCTGTTCTCCCCTTGAATCTGAAGACAAAGCAAGCCGCATGCCGGGCTCAATTCTGAAAAGCTCGTCACTCGGTGATCCACATCTTGGGCAAGCATCAGTGCTAATAGGAATCTCGATTTGTTGAGTTCTTGATTTAATTCTATAAGATTTTTGAGCGGGAAGGAAAGGGAGAATTCAATCAGAGCAAATTGACGGGATCGATATCAATTTGAATTTTTACTCCCCTCTGGACCCAACTTTCGTCGCTCAGAACTTGTTTGCAAAAAGCACTCAACAAGGCCACCTCTGGACTTTTGATGAGGACTTGGAATCGATGTTTGCCACGCAATTTTGCCAGGGGAGCAGGTGCGGGACCTAAAATTTCAATTGCCTTATAGGCCTGTTTTTGCGCGCGAAGAAGTTGGCAACGTCTTCCCAAAACTTGGGAGACGCCTTCTGTTCCTTCCAGGCTGTTGCCTTGGATTCGAAAGGATGCCAGTCGACTGAAAGGTGGATAATGAAGTGAACTTCGCACCAGGAGCTCCTCCTGAGCAAATTGGTGAAAATCGCTTTTGATGGCGTGAACAATACTCGGATGGCTGGGGTTGTAGGTTTGAATAATGACTCTGCCCGGAAGATCTGAATGTCTTCCTGCTCTTCCCCCCATCTGCAGCAGTAGCTGAAAACTTCTCTCTGAGGCTCGAAAATCTGGGAGGTTAAAACCGACATCGGCCATGACCAGCCCCACGAGATTTAGTCCCTTGAAATCCAGGCCTTTGGCAATCATTTGGGTGCCGATCAAGAGATTGACCTGACCCTTCTCAAATGAAAAAATAATATTCTCGAGATCTTGTCGACTCTGAATTTCATCTCGGTCAGCTCTCGCCACCTTTATTTGAGGAAAAAGCAGACGAACGTCGTGTTCAATGAGTTCTGTCCCCAAGCCAAGAGGACCGATATCAAGTGAACCACATTTCTTGCAGTGGTCAAAAAGCTTTTCGTGATAGTCACAATAGTGACAGACAAGATGATTTGTCCCGTGAAGAGTGAGAGAGATGGAACAGTTAGGACATTCGTAGGTGATACCGCAAGAGGGACAAAATACAGTTTGAGCGATTCCTCTGCGATTTAAAAAAAGCGCCGCCTGATCACTCTGTTCAAAACACTGAGTCAGCGATTCATGCAATCTATGACTTAACCAAAACGGCAGATGGCCTCGATTCTCATGAGATCGCCTCTGTTCACGCTCCTTTTTCATGTCGATAATTTCGATAAGGGGCATAGATCGCTCGGCGACTCTTTTACTCAATGAATGCAGTGAATAGCGTCCACTGAGGGCGTTTTGCCAAGATTCGAGACTTGGCGTGGCACTCCCTAAAACAATTGGGCAATCGTGGTATCGGGCCAACATGATGCTTGCATCTCTCGCTTGATATTTAAGGGAATCATCCTGTTTGAAGCTGCCCTCATGTTCTTCATCGACGATGATAATTCCCAAATCATGAATGGGACAAAAAAGAGCTGAACGAGCGCCCACAAGGATCTTCTTTTGTCCTGAAATGATGCTCCACCACTGTTCGGTGCGCTCGCGTTTTGTCAAATGGGAATGAATTACTGCTACACGACCTGGGAAGCGCGCGGCAAATCTTCTCAATAGTTGTGGTGTCAAGGATATCTCAGGAACAAGGACAAGACCCTTCTTCCCAGCATCCAGAATCTTTGACAATAGTTGAAGGTAGACTTCTGTCTTTCCCGAACCTGTGACACCATGAAGCAAGTGCACATGGAATCCCTGATTGAGCCCTATTGCATGAGTCACCTTTTGCTGTTCGCTCGTCAACTCCAACAGCATATCTTCTGAGTTTTCCGGCACGGGGGATTTCTTTCTTGATCCACGGCCCAGCTTATTGAGTGGTGGAGAGCACAGTGCTGCAATTTGCCCAACAGGAAAAAAATAATATTTTGATAGCCACTCAATCCATTTAAGAGTGGGCTCTGGAATTGGAGGGAGTGTTTCGACCACAGATTGGATATTTTTGATTTTGAATTTGTCCGAATTTAATTTGGCCGCAGAGCCAAGAATAACACCGGAAACGGAGCGTTTCCCTAGAGGTATTGTAACGTGCTGGCCTCGAGACGGCATTTCGGCGAGGCTGGAATCAACGGAATAAGTGAGAGGAGGGAGAGGAGCATCGACTGCGACCAAACAGTGAGACTCAGGTTTTATATTTTCCATGTGGCTTTTATCGAAACCGGCTATAGAAATTATCTATAGTGCCAATGTCTGAAGATTTACTTGCGATATTAGGATCCTTGCCAAAATCGAGACTCGAGGCTTCAAAAAGTTTCAAAACTTCCTTGGTATTTGGTAATGACTTTACGCTAATGACTCTAATTTGGGCCAGCTTGTCGTCCCACCGGACAGTTTGTTTGGCTGCCAAAGCAAATCGATTAGCAAAAATGGAATATTCATCAGCGGAGATGACATATTGAGATGGCAGCCTTATTTTCCGAACATTAAATATGTCCTGCTCGATCCAAAGCCCAGGTCGGGAGGCTGAATCAGCTGATAGTGGAGCCTGGCCGATACCATAAGTGATGACACCACCGACCCTTGAGAGTCGCACAAAATCCTGTTTGATTCGGCTTTTCGTGGGATCGGTAGGTGGAAGCTTTTCCTCCAACGCATCTGGTGGAATAATTCTCTCAGAAACCATCCGAGGACGAATATGCTTTTGAAAACGAAAATACAAATAGGGTTCAAACCAGTTGTCGGAGGGACGGGATGACTTTCGGATGCCATTTGAATCCACCGAGTAGCGGTTTTGTCCATCGTAAATAAAGGTATAAGAAAGGTTCTCTGCCTTCTTGCGACCCCTGGCTTCGAGGCGCATCTGCTGGGAATCCTTCACTAACCAAACTTCTCGCACAACGAAAGTTTCCTCACCTTCCTGAAATGAAACCTCTTGTTCAATTCGGTAGATGCCGTGGCCGTGATTTTCGGCAGTGCGCGAAAGGATCATTTTAAGGTTAGGTATATAAGCCCAGCCTTGTTCCGCGAAAGAGATGAAGAGAACAAAAAAAAGGAATTGAAGGCGTTTGGGACAGTTCATGATATTCCTCATGAGGACAATTTCCTGGCGAGTTCGATCAAATAGTCTCGAAGTGGCTCCCCAATTTCGTTATGTTTTAACCCAAGCTCAATATTTGCCTTTAAATAGCCGAGCTTGTCTCCCGCATCATATCTTTGTGCATGGACTTTCATAGCGAAGAGGCCCTCGGATTTCGCCAAGTCGGTCATTGCGTCGGTTAATTGGATTTCTCCACCCATTCCAGGAGAAAGATTTTGAAGGAGAGAAAATATTGAGGCGGAGAATACATACCGGCCAGGTAGGGCGAGAGGTGAAGGGGCGTTTTCTGGACGCGGCTTTTCAGTCACAAAGTCCACTTTAAATTTTCCATCAATTTGACCAGAATGGCCGATGATTCCATATTTTTCAGTTTCAGACTTTTCGACCTCCATCACGGCCACGGTGGAAATGCGGGTGTCTTCAAAATGATTCATCAACTGACCGATGGCAGGAGTTTCAGTTTTGGAATTAATCATCAATTCGTCACCCAGTAGAACTGCGAATGGAGCTCTTCCTATGATGGGTTGACTAGCGAGAACAGCATGACCAAGCCCTTCTGCTTTCTTTTGGCGAATGCTGATGATGTTAGCGAGGGACTTAATTCTTTGAATCTCTTCAAACCAATTTTCCTTTCCGGTCTTAATAAGACGATCTTCTAGCTCGTATGAGGTATCGAAAAAATCTTCAATCGCCGCTTTTCCTCTGCCATTTACCAGGACAATATTTTCAATTCCTGAACGAACCGCTTCCTCTACAACGTAAAGCAAAATAGGCCGATCAATAATTGGAAATAGTTCCTTAGGAATTGCCTTGGATGCCGGGAGGAAACGGGTTCCGAGCCCTGCCGTTGGAATCACAGCAATCTTTACAGTGTTTGGCATAGAGAGAAGTAACCACAGCCTTCGTGGCTTGGCAAGAATAAGGGGTATTTGGCGGGGCCCTCCCTCCAATTTAAGATCTGTTTCATTTAGAGAATTTTTAAAATGAGCACTACTTCAAATGGGATTGACTGTCTAGGGGGTGGTCGCTGAACAGGAAGTAGACAGGCTTGTTTTGATCAGTGGATATTACCGGAATGGACATAGATTAGTTTTTTCAGGTGGTTAATGGATAGATTTGAGCCTCCATTTGCTTGTTCTTTTCAATGGAATTAGGCACGAGAAGTGCTCCTTTCATTGATAGCTAAGTTGGTAGAGGTACAATGAAAATGGGTCCAGGTGGGATCAAAGTGAGAAAATTCGAGGTGGCGATTTTGAATCGGGTACTTATTTGGTGCGGTCTAGCCATTTCTTTGATGTTTGGTTTTCAGAATTGCGCCGATCCTTTGGACATCGCTAACTCAGATTCCTTGAGTTACAACAGTCAGTTGCCCTTTGCCTTTGACACAGAAATAGACACCTTGGCCTACATGTCCTGTTCCGGACTGGAGTCGGATTTTGATCCTCGCGCCTTTTTTACGTTCAAGGCGGGAGCATATGGAATAGGTTCTGGTATTCGCTTAACTACCGAGTATCAGACTGCAACAAAGAATTTTACTGCAGGTCAACGAGCTGATAGTCTCAGCCAGAGCGAAAAGAATACGGGAGCAAGCCTGCAGTTTGCGATTCGACAACGAAACGATATTCAGGCGGTCTTAGCATCGGGTTCGAGCCTTCAGGAAAATAAGGATTTTGCAAATATTTTAGCACCCCTTGACAGTCCTCTTATCGCCGAAAGGCTCGTGAGCTTAGGAGAGGATGAGCGAATCAGTTATTTTTCGGGAATTTCGGGCCTGACCGGCCGGAAGGTCGAGGCCGCAGTGCGGTTTTTGGATTCGGAGGTCTCTGCGGCTTCCCTTCGTGACAATTTGCGCGATGCAGGATTATTGACTCTCACTTATACCGGTGATTTGCAGGCAAACGGGGTTATTGCTCGTTCGCCAGATCCCAACGATCGGAAGAGAGGATTTGGGAAGGGATACCAGGTTGATTTCAGTATGGGGCTTGGGAATAGCTTAAACAGCAATAACACTACGCCTTATCCGATTTTTACTCGTGGAATCCATCGCGTGATCAATAGTGTTCAAGAAGTGGATTTATTGAGAAGAAGTCCAACAGAAGGCAATTTGCGCCCCTGGGACTGTCCAACGGAGTATAAATTTCTTATCGCTCGCTCTGAGGATGTCGGTTTCGATATTGGCAAAGTCCGATGTACTCGTGTAATCGATCCTCTGACTCCATCCGACAAAGATCGTGTCGCTTTACAAGCGATACGTAGGGTTCTGCGTCCGGAAGATTGGTGGGTAGATTTGGGTAATAGATGTGTCATTCCCAAACAGAGCAATGGAAACTGCTATGGTCGTTCAACCACTCAGACACCCATAAACATCAAATATGATGGAGGCGACTGCACTACCACTGGACTCTCTTGCCCTCATTACGTGAGTGTCTGCACTCGTCAATGAACTGGCCCGCTTGATTGTTGTTCCAAACTCCAAGGGTCCCTGGCTGAACTAAATCTCTGGATTTCAGGATCTTCAAAAATGCGTCCGGCAGCAGCGCTCCCGCTGTGAGCACTGCACCAAGCCGAACTCGATCCTGAAATCCAGAGATTTAGTTCAGCCAGGTACCCTTTGACAAGTCCTCACATGCTTTTTGGAACTAAATGGCTGAAAATCCCGATATGACAAAAGTAAAATTGAATGAAGAATCCTTTGGCTTTTTGATTTTTAAAATCGCGATCCTCCTTTGTTTTTTGGGCTTTGGCTCTCAGCTTGCGCACGCACAGTATTTTACAGGTCCCATCTCATCAGCTTTAGGTGGCACGGGTCGCGCAGCCACAGAAGCTGAGGAGGGGCAATTTCTGAATCCCGCCATTCTTCCCCACGCAAGAGAGTTTTCCTCGGCCATCTTTTATGCCGATGGAGAAGTGGGAAAGGGCTTAGGCGAAACAGTGATGGGTATCGGATTTATCGATAATACGGAGGGGGTCCTTGTTCCTGGGGGATTCAGCTATCTGAAAAAGAGACGGACTTTTGCGGGCGGACCTCCGGTAGATGAGCAATATGGATTGATTTCTATCGGTGGGTTTCTTGCCAAGCACTTTACTGGCGGACTCTCCGTTCACTATCGAGATATTGTTGAGAAGGGTGGTTTGAACCTTTCAGTCTGGAACGGTTCCATCGGGTTTTTGTTCGCTCCACAACCTGAATGGGGCATAGGCCTAACCTGGGATCATTTTCTTACAAGGGACAGTGATAAGTTGCCCAGGCATCTTCGGGATTTTCCGGTACTTGGACTTGGCGCGGTATATCTTTATAATGATATATTCCGATTTAGACTTGATGTGGCGAAATCCTTGGAGAGAGATGTTCAGAGTAAATATCGATTTGGCTTTGGGATTGAGACTTTTACCAGCAGCTTTCTGGCCGTTCGAGTCGGAACGGAGAGGGATGAAATAACGGACAGAACTTTTGTAACGGCCGGTTGGGCGTTTGCAGGTCCAAGATTAAAGTTGGATTATTCCTTCAAAAAAGACGTCGGGAATGGCAACGGAGCGATGCATAGCGTTGACTTCCGGGTTCCATTTTGATAGGTTCCGCGCCTCAAACTACTGTTAACCAAACTTTACCCCCATTGGAGGAAAGATGGCTTCTCCCACGAAGAAGACAACACGAATTAGAAAACAGAAATTAGCTGCTAAAGGCCGTAAGCGTAAGGCAAAACAAAGAACTCAGGGGAGCACTAAATCAAAAGCAGCGCTTTTTGGTGATAAGTAAACAGGTTCATTCTATTTTTCTTCCTTATTCCATTGAGGCATTTACTGATGAGAGAACCCAGCAGGTCTTCCGTTTCATTTTTTTGGAGGCTGGGAGTTTTGCGTCAGCATAAAGGTCACTCGATGGTATGTTCTTCCTTCTTGTTGAGGGAGATATCGAAAAAGAGACACAGCATGAACTGCTTCTTGGTCGAGAACCTCATATCCTGAGGAGCGTGTGATTTCGATGTCTGAAACACTTCCCTCTGGGGAGATGTTATAGGTCAGGCCAACGGTGCCTTCCCATCCCTTCTGTCGCGCAATTTGGGGATAGACAGGTTGTTTGTTTCCTGGATTTTGTTTCAAATCAGAATTGAGTCGAGTTCCTGCGGGAAGAGCTTCTTCTTCGTTTGCCAGTTCGGTTCCATTTCCGTTTGCTGTTATCTCTTCAATTGGACCGGCGTCTTTTTTAGGTTCATTTTCTCCAGGGGACTCATTTGTTACTTTCTCTTCGGTAGCTTCTTTTGCCTCATCAGCAAAGGAAGGAGCTTTGAGATTCTCAGAAGGCGCAACGGGGTCTAATTTCTTTTCTTCTGGAGCAGTCCTATCATCTTTTACCGATCGCATTGATTGCGCTGGTTGTACTCGCTGTACTGGCTGCATTGGTCTCTCCAATTGAGCCGGCGATGGTATTGGATCGGGCAATGAAACGGGTGTCACTTTCTTCTGATCTTCTGGTGCCCCATTGGTTATTTCTATTTGGGTTGGACCATTTTTGTTACCTTGAAGAAAGCTCAATTGGGGGGGGAGTGCTAATATCAAGTAGAGAATTGCTCCGTGTAAAGCCAAAGAAATCGCAATAAATCCGATGGAATAGGTCTTTTTTCGTTTTGGAATTAGGTTCACAGTGTTCATGGCACTATCCTTTAAAAATGAGAGCTCGCTTCGCCCTGAGGTAAATTGGTTCAAAGATCGTTCCAAGACCTAAATCCCAAAGGAAATAAAAAAACATTGCGGTAGGGCCAGTGTGCTACATGATTTCCCACGATAATTTAGCGAGTATAGAGACTTGCCGTTCGGGGTAACCCACCTGCCGTTCGATTGGTTTATCCAAAATATTGAGTCCGGAGACCGAGGCATTCCAGCCTTTATGGTGCCATACTGCGCCCAAATCAACGAGATAGGTATTTCCAAGGTCGACCACGGGGCTTGAGCTATTCAATTGATCAGGGTAGGAGCCGATATATGTCAGCTTTGCCCATCCTTGCCACCCTTGCGCCAATGAAACCTTCGTTTCAATTGTGCCAAGAAATTTCGGAACAAGGTTCAGGCTTCTTTTTGAATCAAGGTTCTCGCTTTCAAGATAGGTGAATGAGAGAGTCGTCATTTGAAATGCTGTCGACAGATTTATCAGGCCCTCGGCTCCGAAAACAACAGCTCCGCTTCGATTTTCGGTTCGGTATTTTCCTTCGACAAATTCATATTCAAAATAATTCTGATGGAATGTTCTGAAAATTGAGATGCTGTGATCCAAGCTCCAATCGGGAAAGAGCACAGTTGGTTCTGCTTTTGTAGCATAACCAACTTCGAGTTGCTCACTTTCTTCTGGTTGCAAATTTGGATTGCCAAGACAGAATGAATTTTGACAATAGCGATCGACCAATGTCGGATTACGGTACCCTTGACTGAAGGTTATCCACTTGCTCAGGGTATTTGTGTTCTGAAACACGCCAAAAGAACTGGTCAGCTTCTTGAATTTTTCGGAATATCGAACTCCAGGCTGTATCGAGAGCTCAGATGAAATTGGAATTTGGAGAGTTCCACCGCCTTCAATTTCGGTTGAATGGAATGGCCCCTCAGATAGGTAACTTGCCTGATACTCGTCGTAGTACTGATCGAAAAAAACTTGTGAGGCCCAAGTTGAGTTCGATATTGTGGAGAACTGAAACGATTGGAAAATTCGATCTGTCCGTGTCGCACTAAACGAGGGCATATCTAAGTCATATTTCTGATCAGAACGTATTCCTGATAGATTCCAAACAAATGAGCTCATTGAATTTAGTTCGCGATTCAGAGAGAGTCCAAAAAGACCTATTTGGTTGTCAATCAATCCACTTGGAGGGGTTAGGCTTGTTGTTGGAGAATCAATTCGGGCAGGGTAATTTCCTTTTTTCTCGGCATATAGGGCGATTTGTTTCACTTTCCATTTTTTGAGTGAGGTCTCATTGCTAAGAGTGTAGCGATTTATTTGTTTGTCGTTATGAAGGCGAGTTCCAGTGACTCCATTGGATAAGACTGTAAAGGGATAATTTCCGTTGTCAATTTGCCTCATTACGGAGACCTGTCCTCGTCCTTGTCCACGAAATGGATAGGGAAGAATTCCCTGTGTGGTAGTAAGTCCAAGGCTGTCAGTGCTCATCTGGATCTTCGGATGGGAGTGAATTTCAGTTCGGTTATTGATCACGCCTCCCAATGCGGATCGTCCATAAAATGCGGAAGCCGGCCCGCGAATAAAATCGCTTGATCCGACTATCTCTTCGGGTATCAGTAGACCACTGGGACCCATCCCATCACTTAAATTGAGTGGAATCCCGTTAAGGAGTAGCAAAGTTCGATCACTTTTTACAGAACCGCGAACAGATATTGCGGGTATCCCTTCTTGGCGACTATCAATGCCAGGCTGCCCAAGAATTCGACTCCACCAATTCGAGTGGCCGTCTAATTCTTGGGTGCTTTGACTCTCATGGTGCGGCCAAAGGCCGCTTCTTTCAGAAAATGGTTCAATACGTGGTGCTGTGATCAGATCTTCTGATTCAATCGCAATATTCTTTGCGTGCGCGACGGATTTTCCAACGAAAAGGAACATTCCAATTCCTGCATAAACTACTAATCTGTGAATAATTAGAGAACGAGATGAGTCCATGTGTACTACCTGCTCGGGTTAAAAATTAATGGCGAGTAGTCGGACTTACAAAATTAAAAAACTTTGATCACCGTTGCGGCACAGTCCCGGATTTACACCGGAGTTCCCTCGAATCCACTGGGGGTGGATGATGGCAGAAAAATAAATGCTCGTCAAGGCTGCTGGAATTTTGGACTATGTTCCGAGGAGGTCAGCGGGAACACTTCCTTCAACGACGGATTTTGCGAGACGAAGATGGTCTGGGTGCCCTACCAATTTCTCAACTTCCGACATTGGAAGTGGGTCAGGCTGAGTGAGTTTCTCTTGTTTTAAGGCAATAATTTTGGAATAGGCTTCCTTCAAGTGGGCTTCATCAAGCTGTTTCGAGGCGAGAGCCTGGTAGGTCATTTCCAGAGATAGAACCTGCTGATCAAAGTCATTACAAAACAGTAAGATATCACATCCTGCCTGAAGAGCTAAGATCGGCAGCGCTTTGACATCATAGTGATTGGTTAGGGCCTTCATTCCTAGATCGTCGGAAATGACCAAATTGCGATATTTCAACTCTCCTCGCATAATTTCCTGGATAAATTTCTTTGAGAGCGTGACCGGAAAGTCTGGATCAATATGAGGAAATTTAATGTGAGCCGTCATCACCATATCGAGGCGAGCACGAAAGGTTTTCTTAAAGGGTATCAGGTCCACGTTCATCAGTTCGCTGAGTTGCGCCTCTTCAATTGGCAAATCATCATGGCTATCGATGAGAGTTCCGCCATGTCCCGGGAAGTGCTTAGCGCAAGGGATTACACCACCTTTTATAAATCCTCGAGCCAGAGCAGATGCAATCTTGGCTACCACCTCAGGATCTGAGCTAATAGAACGGTCTCCGATCACTGCATTTTTAGGATTGGTTAAAACATCGACGCAAGGGGCATAGTCTAGGTTTATCCCAACAGATCGCATTTCTTCTGCCATCATTTGGGAAAATTTGAAGGCAACAGAAGTAGAGTCGAGAGATCCCAATTTTGCAGCAGCTGGCCAGCGAGTGAAGGGCGGTTTCAATCTCGCAACTCGTCCTCCCTCCATGTCCACAGAAATGAACAAGGGTGTCTTTTCAGGAAGTCTGTGACGAAGACTCTGGATTTAACTGCACAACTTATGAATCTGCCCAACCGACTCAAGATTTCGGTCAAAAAGAATAACTCCGCCAATATTGTTATCAATGATAAATTGAGCTTCGTCAGAAAGCAGCTCTTTGCCTTTTAGACCTATAATAAAGTGCTGTCCAATCTGCTTTTTCACGTTTTCTCCTGAGCTTAGGTCCCGAGTAAAGAATTGAAGGATAATTTTTAATTCCACCATGTAATGACTTAAAAGGCAAATGGTCCCAGATACAGAAATGAGGGGTATTGAGAGTCTAAGATTCCGTTCGACGTGGGTCGAGGTAATCTCTCAAACCGTCCCCAATTAAATTAAAGCCAAGCACAAGAATCAGAATAGCGGATCCAGGAAAGATGCTGATGTGAGGAGCCTCAGTAAGAACGCGGCGTCCAGCATTAAGTAAGGCGCCCCAAGTTGGACTCGTCGGGGGGGCCCCCAGGCCTAAAAAGCTAAGGCCTGATTCCGCAATGATCGTTCAGGCGATTGCAAAAGTGGAGTGGACAATCAATGGCCCTGTAAGATTAGGCCAAATATGTATAACTGTCTGACGAAGTCGACTGCCCCCGAGAGCCTTGACGGTTTGAATAAAATCACGTTCTCGTAAATGGAGAATCTCTCCTCGAACGAGACGGGCGTAACCCGTCCAGGAGCTTAAACACATGGCAATGATTACGTTCTTTATAGAAGGTCCTAACATTGCAATCAGAGCGAGGGCGAGAAGAAAACTTGGAAAGGAATACACGATATTAATAAAGCCACATATGCAGCCATCTATCCACCCTCCAAGAACCCCGGCTAACGATCCAACGACAAGGCCGACGAACAAACTTACGACGACGACTGTGATCCCCACGCCCAAACTTATCCGTGCTCCGTAAGCGACCTTTGCGAAGACGTCGCTGCCATTTTCGTCCAACCCGAAGGGATGTTTGATGCTGGGACTCGCAAATCGCTCAGAAAGAGACATATAATTGGGGTCCTGTGGAGATAGAACCGGAGCAAACAGCGCAAGCAGAAGAACCAAGGAAACCATTGAAGCTCCACAGAGTCCCAGTCCCCTCGGGGACCTCATCCAATTCAGGAATTTCATGTCAATCTCACTTTAGGATTAGCGAAGCCGTAAGCGATATCGGTTGCTGTATTTACCGAGACATAAATGAGAGAAATTAAGAGTACACAACCCTGCACGACCGGGTAATCTCGACTTTGAATGGCTTGAATGAGAAGAGTTCCAATGCCGGGCCAATCAAAAATAGTCTCCGTGATCACCGTTCCCGTGAGGAGAGCTCCCACCTGCAGGCCCACGATTGTTATCAAGGGCATAAGAGCGTTTGCGAGGGCGTGCTTTCCGTAAACGTAGAATGGGGTTAATCCCTTTGCCTTGGCCACTCGTATGTAATCTTCTCGAACAACTTCCAGCATAGACATGCGGGTCATCCGACTAATCACTGCGCAGATGGGGATGGCCAAACTCAGTGCTGGCAAGATGAGGTGATTGAGCCCCCCTCTCTCACTGACGGGAAATAAATCCAATTGCAGGGCAAAGACCCAAATCAATAAGGGTCCAAGAAAAATTCCCGGAATGGACATGCTCAAGAGCCCGGTCAAAGTGACAACATGATCTGGCCAGCTCGATCGGCGAACGGCCGCTCCGACCCCCAGTGGAACACCGGCGAGGAGAGCAAAAAACATGGCGGCACATGTAAGTTCCAGGGTTGCAGGAAAGCGTTCGAGAAGTTCAGCAGAAACGGGCTGTCGTTTGTGAAGAGATTTTCCAAGATCAAATTTGACCACTCTCTTTACGAACTCAAAGTATTGAATATGGAGGGGGAGGTTAAGTCGCAAATCGGCCCTGAGAGCCTCTTTATCGATAGCGGAAGCCTGCTCTCCAAGCATGATATCAATAGGATCTCCAGGGACGAGATGAATCAAAAAGAAAGTCAAGGTACAGACTCCGAGAACGACGGGGAGTGACGCGAAAACTCTTTGGATGAGAAATTTTATCACTGTCCCATCCTTTTTGGATTCTCTGTGGGAGCGGGCACTTTTGATTCTCGAACTTCAGTTTTTGTCGGAGCGATGGTCGGTTCTGAAGAGCCCGTGAGCGAATGAACTGTACCAACTGGCACTTTCCCAAAAAGCAATTTAAGAGTGCTGGCGGGTAGGACAAATCCCTGAGTGGCATCATTGGCTTTTGGGACAAGTTCAGTTGATATGTTTTGCAAGGGAGATTGAGTGCCGAGAACTTCGCCCTTATCGGTGACAAAACTGATAAATTGAATGGATTTAAAGGTATTGATGATTCTAAAAACTTTCTTATTTAGAAAAGTTTGCTCGTCCTTAATAAAAGCTTCTCCGTCGTAGCTCTCTGCATCTTCTTCGGCAACAGCGGGATAGTTGAATTTCTTTCCGACAGAGTATGTTTTTTGAAGCATAAGATATCCAAGGAAGGTGCTCAAGAATGTGCCCTTTGGAATTTTCTTGGTAAGAGTCTGTGCTGGACTTTGAGACTGAGACTCCGGATTTCTTTGAGAAACAAGAGCTTTCATGATGGCACCGTCAAATTTGGCATCGATCGTTTTGATCATCTGGGGTGTCGTCACGGTGTACTGATAAGAGATGGGCTGGAATTTGTCGTCTGCAATTGCTTTGAGACTTTCAGAAATTATTTTTGGGCTTGCGGACGCCGATTCATCGGGACTATTCATTTGGATGAAATAGGTCGATTTAAATTGCTTTTTATTGATATCAAATTCATAGCGCTGAATAAAAAATCCAACTCGGGAGGTTCCTCTCATCACCTTGTAATAGCCCTCAAACATAATTTCCGCCTGAGCCTGTATTTGGTGTGAGGCAAAAAGTCCGAGACCAAAGAGAAGCATTACAAGGCGATGCCGAATCTGGACCATGGTCGATTGTTCTCCTAAGTGATTTGTTTAGTCTGGCTTTGAGAGTCGTCACTGTCAAAAAGTTTGTCATCAGGTTACCTCATTTGGTTCTCTTTTAGGTCTTTTTTTTCAGTTTTTTTGCTATGATTTGAATGGGTGGATGTTTGCTTTCATTTGGTTGCGGAGGATTACTTTTCATGAGAATGACTCCTAACGAGAGAGGACAAACGGCGATTTTCGTCGCAATGATTTTTCAAGTGCTTTTTGTCTTGTTCGCGATGTCGATTAATGTGGGTCTCGTTGTTCATGACAAAATTAATCTTCAGAATTCAGTGGATCTTGCAGCCTACTACGCAGCACAAAAACAAGCAGAAATTCTCAATGCTATCGGACATTCCAATTACCAGATTCGCCAGTCATGGAAGCTCTTGGCCTGGCGCTATCGCGTGTTAGGTACTTTGGGAAAAGACGAACATCCCGTTCGAAATAATATTACGTCTGATACTCTTTATGCCGACACTGAACGTCCTACGACCTGTGTGACCTATTATCCTATCTGGAAAGGGGTTGCAGAAAATGAGAACCTCTGTCGGCGGAGTTTGATCAATATCCCTCCATTGCCGAACGTACCTGTCATTGCTCCCTTTTTGGGAATCAATGCTGTTATTTCGGCCCTTTCGATTTCATTGATAAATCAATACAATGGTCAATGTCAGCGACATGGAGCCTACAATTGGTGGTTTGCGGCTTCTTCGATGATGGCATTTAGAATTGATCAGTCGCATAGGAAGAGATCCATTTTTGGTCTTGCCCAAAATCTATCCGGAGGTAATCCCGAGGATTTTCTGGATATAAACGGAAACTCTGTTTTTGCGGGGGTAGCGAAAACTTTAGATAAAAATTTAACTTTTGCAAACAAGACTTCAGCGGGTGGAGTTCAGATCCATCTCTTTAACTCACTTCACAATGTAAGAAGAGAGGAATGGCTTCCTGAAGTCCAAACGATCCCGACAATTATCTACACGGATGTCGACAATTCAGTGGGCTGTAAGTCTATGGCGGTCTTAGTTGAAACGCCTCCACAGATTGCTGAAGCGAGAAATTACGCCCTCAATGTTCTCGGAGGCAATGAGATTTTGCCTTGGGTGCAGTCGGAGCCTCCCACAACGCACATCATGCACATGTCGATGGGGGTTGAAAAAAACCCCTGGTTTATGGCTTACGTGGGAGTCATGGCCGAAACACGACCCCGCCAGATATTTTTTCCCTTTGGGCCAGCAATCAGTTTGAAGGCGAGGGCCTATGCGAAACCCTTTGGTGGACGCATTGGTCCCTGGTATCATGCGAGTTGGCCGCGTTCCTCAGCTGTATCGGTGGGGCCGCGCACTGATCCTCTCGCTCCCCCGCGCACTCAGCAAAACGGCATGCTGGACAGCCCAAGTGATATCACTCGGTTGCCAAATTATTCGCGGTTTCCTGGAGATCAGTTGGGATTGAGATCGGGCCTGGCTCTCAACGGTTTAAAGGATCTTTTGGCATTGCGAACAAGCTTCGATGAGTACAAGCAAACCTTTCGAGGTATGGTGCCGGGTGCTCCCAATGATCCGCTCGCCTGGGATTATGATCTTGATCAGGTTCCACCCGTTCGGAGATACGAACTTTCAGCTATTTCTCCCGACTTATTTGATATTACTTACTATGGAATAGAACCGAACTTTTCGGCAAATTATTTTTCTCATATTTTCCCCAATTTTTCAAGATTTCCATTTCCTCCAGAGACTATTTTTCGTCCGGATTTGGGTTTCCGAGGAGGCGCTATCAATTCGTACTCTGTCCAGGATCAGATGAGCGACGCCGCAGCCTTTGGCAAGAGGCGCTTTGATTCTTTTTATTTCGTAAGAGAAAAGGCTCATCTTTTGACGAGTTGGGCCCCTGCAAACCAGGCTCTTAATTTTGAGTTTCCAGAAAATTTCGGGAAGTGCTCACTTCCCGATGACGATATGACGGTTAGGGTTCCTGGGTCCTGTGCTGCTGGTGGAGGGAGGACGGGCTACTCTGTCAAATTGGTGAGTCGCGATGCCCTTGTTTCGGGAAATCATGCAATTGGCGGGGTCTCTGAACCAGCCGGGTCCATCTTGAATCCCCCTCCAAATCA
Organism: Bdellovibrionales bacterium; assembly: GCA_016714165.1. Taxonomy (NCBI): domain Bacteria; kingdom Pseudomonadati; phylum Bdellovibrionota; class Bdellovibrionia; order Bdellovibrionales; species Bdellovibrionales bacterium. The sequence goes on along the minus strand of JADJNU010000002.1, from coordinate 991,442 downwards.
AGATGGCTGGTAGAATTGGCAGGAGTTCGAATTCATTGGTAAAAGCCCTTGCAACATTTCTGCAAATCTTTTGAAGAATCCGGGTTGTACTTAACCACACGAAATCAGGCTGAGAGATTGGACAACTTATCTATATTCGATTTGGATCTGTCTCAATTTGAGACAAGCTGATCTCATTATGTGAATAGAATGTCTCGATATGGAGCCATTTGAATTATACTAAAAGTGGGTCGAGGTATCCTGAGTTAGACGTTGGTTGCCGTTCATTGTTTGACTGTAAGTAGATCAATCTATGTGCAGACGAAAGCCATCCGTATTCAATGGCAAATCTGGGCAAGAAGGTGGGACCTTATGAAGGTGTATTTAATATTTCCATTAATGAAGAACGTCTTATTGGCATCCCTCATTTTCTGTTCATTGGTGGCTCACGCGACATCAGGTACTGAAGGTGGTGGTATAAATGAGGGCTCTAAACAGGGCTCCAGCTCTCAAAATATGGGAACAATTATTAACTTGGCAGCTGGAGGTACCTTAGCGGCGATCTGTGCGACTGAGGGAGGAGCATGGGCTTGCCCGATGGCTGCGATGGCTTTTCTCCAGGCCGCAACTCAAGCTGCAGCAGCGGGAGATTCTAACAATGTTACCGATGCGACCAATTACAAACCACCGACGGATACTGGAGGCGGCAGTGGCGGAGGCGGTGGTGGCAACGGCGATGGCAGTGGAGGCGGCGGCAGTGGCGGAGGCGGCGACGGTGGTGGCGGTGGCGGGGGATTCGAATCAGGAGGAAATCCAATTATTGACAACAATTTGAGGGAACTGGAAAAAAATGGTTACAAGGTAAACCCAACAGCCGGAACAGTTACGACCCCTAAGGGCGTATTCCCTACAAGTGCTTTTAGTAGCGCAGATTCCATGGCAGCGGCAGGAATGGACCCCAGTCAAGTAGCTGCGGCTCGCAAGGGACTAGAGGCTCTTAACAAGGAATTGGCGGAAAAATATGGTGAAGGCCCAAGTGTTGTAGCAATGGGAGTTGGCGGTGCCGGAGGTGGCGGGTCTGGCGTAGAGTCCGGTGAAGGCGGGGCGGCGAACGGCTCTGATCCCATGGCCGCCTATTTGGCCTCGCTAAAGAATAAGCTCAATCAAAAGCGAGATCCGGCCAGCGTTGCAGGTATGCAAAAGATGCTTGGAGGAGAGCCTATTGGCGTGAAGATGGACAACATTTTTGAGATGATTCATCGGCGTTATCAGAAAAAACGCAAGGCGAATGTGTTTATCGAATAGGAACTCGGAGAAAAAATCTTTGCTATTTGGTAAATCTTCAGAAGATGAGGCAATCCGATACTTCTTGCTGAGGTTGAATCACAACTTCCGATCCAATCACTGCTTTATCTATCCTGGCATTTTCGTTAATAATTGAGCGATCTCCTATCACGGCAAAATTATGAACAGTGGCGCGATCCTCGATGATTACGTCGTCACCGATGAGACAATTTCCGTTGAGGGCGGCAAGGGATGAAATCTTGCTGTTTTTCCCACACCAGATCCCTTTTCTATGTTCTCTTATTTGGGGACGAAAATTTTTTATAATTTTACGCAGGCACTGGCCGAACAAGTCCTCCTGACTGAGAACTTGGAGGCAATCTTTCGTGGCCGATAGAAAATCGGTCTCAGAGCCTGTTTCAAACCAAAGCATTTGTTCCTCAAAAACGCGTACAGGATCGCCGCCTCTGATTGCAGTCGTGAGGCAGTCGTAAAGTAAATTCAAAGGGATTTCGCCTGGGATGTGATCAAAGATTCGATCATTCAAGCAAGCTAATCCAGTGTAGTGATAGGCTTTTACGGAGCCGGGGAGAGCCAGTTTCCCAAATCCAATGACTTCATCGTGGTCATTAACCCACACCCCACCAAAGCGAGATCCCACTTCGCTGTGGGTACAAACAAGAAGAGTCGCGATCGCTCCCGTTTTTAGGTGATTTTGCCACAGGTTTGTTAGTCCGGAGGGCGCGATCATAACCTCATCGCCGTTGGAGACCAGAAAATTTCCTTGGCCACGAAGAAATTTCTCAGCTTTCTTAATGCCCCCGCCGCTGCCAAGTATATTTGGATATTCATATGTGAATTCCAATTTCATATTCTGTTCAAAAGGAAGCTGTCTGGCCGCGAAGTGAATTGATTCAGGTGCATGGTGCGTGTTGATGATGAGCCTTTTGACTCCCACTTGGGAAAGGTAATAATGAGAATAGCCAAGTAACGGAATATTCAGAAAAGGCAGAGATGGTTTGGCGCGATTGATTGTATGAGGTCGAAGTCTTTCGCCAAGACCGGCAGCCAATATCATGGCATTCATATCTTTTCGAAATCCATTTGCGAAAGTTGACTATCTCCCAAAAGGAGTTTGAAAGATTGGTATTCTGGAAAAAAATCAAGATAATCTAAGACCGTATTGATTGTGTGATGGATGTATTTGAGGTATCGAGTATCTCCACGGATGTTGTAAAAACTTGAAAAACTCCCGCATGCCTTAAAGCACCTTTGTACGCTTTGCAATCGAAAGACTTCGTCAAATTCATCTCGTGAAATGCTTTGCCCGTAATCATCACGGCATCTTGTCAAATAGTACTGGAGCACTTTCTCCATGGAACTCTTGTCCAGATCAACGTAGGAATCATGAAGGAGACTGACTAAATCGTATTGTATTGGACCAAGTCGAGCGTCTTGAAAATCAATTACGCGCATCTTTCCTAGTTTGATCATGAGATTTCGACTGTGATAGTCTCGGTGGGAAATAAATTTAGGTCTCTTATCGAGCAATGAGCAAATTTCAAAAAAAACGCGCTGCAACTCTTTTTCTACCAAAGGAGAAAGATGCATTTTGCCAAGCTTTTCAATCAGGTGCTCTTTTCCATAGTTCATTTCCCAAAGAAACTTAGCGGTATCGAAGGCTATTCCGAAGGCCGTACATTCATCTGTTCGATCTGAGGTCGCCGTGTAATGTATTTTCAGCAATTCGTCCACTGCCTGATAATAAAAGGGAATTGCCTTGTCCTGGCTCTGACTTTCCCAAAATTTTCTTTCGAGGGTCAGGTCTCCCAGGTCTTCAAGTAGAACAAGGCCATCCTTTCCTGAAACAGATTTGACATAAGGAACCTGGATCGCATTTTTAGAAAAATGGTTGAGAACTGACAGAAAGGGATATTGATTGTTATTGACAAATGGTTCCCACTCCATGAGGACCCAAGACTGGTCATTGAGTATGACTCGGTAGTAGCGCCTGCTGCTGGCGTCACCAGCAAGTGGAACTAACTGAAAATGTTCTGTTCCCAGAGAATTCGTTAAAAACGATAAGAGGTCATGCGAAACAGCTTCTGGAACTAAAGTGATTACATTCTTCATTGGTGTGCACTCATCAAACAAGATAATCTAAATGCCGAACTGACAGATCTAGTTTTGCAAAAGATCAGTAGGGAGACAACCTGAAAAAAATCTTTTATCGAGGGACGTTATCTGGATTTTGGAACCTATGCGTGGATTGTTCAAATTCCTCCAACAGATAATGATCACGAAGGAATTTAAAACTCTGGCTCATCTTCAATTGAAAGAGGCATTTTTCATTAAGCAAGTTGACGATACAGCTTGGCAGTTCAACATGAAGATCTGGATGACTCGCCTTCATCCCAAAGATAAATCGTGGTTGAGTCGATTGGGGAGAAGAAGAGATATAATTTGCCAAAGCAAGTATGGCTTCATCATTCAGATCTGAGAGGTCTGAAATCAATATCGTTGTTTTACTAAGGTCAGCAAAATCACTTGTGCGAACGCTCATATCAGGGGACAGATGTTCAAAGAGAACAAAAAAATGATAGTTTGATAGCTCGTGCAAAGTGAGAGCCATTTTATGAATATCAGAGATGGACCGAGCTAGAATCAGAACGGGAGCCATTTGCTGAACTTCGCCTTTTTTTTGAGATAGCTGGAGTTCCATCTTTTGTGCTCGAATATCGGTTAATTTATCTGAAGCTTGGTGGCTGTTCGACATCTGGAGAACATTGACAGGTGGATGACTCATGAGAATGGCATTTTCCAGTCTTCTGATATCTGAAAGATGGTCCATGCACTCAACGACAGAGCCAATCGAAAATTCCAATAGCTCCCTGAGCTGATCGACTTCCCACGGTTTCAGATGCTCCTCTGAATAAATCTCGACGTATCCAAAGAGTCGTCCCCCGGATCTCATCGACAAGAGCAGAGACCCATCAATGATCACATGTGAATTTTTCTCAAGGAGTGTGCGTACGACCAAAGGCCGGAGTGGAATATCACTGTTTTCGGCAAATGAATAATATTGGAAAGTGCAATTAAAGCGCCTTTTGCAAATGATATTCAGCCGACTGATCAGGGAAGTGGAAATTGAATCCAAATGTGGCTGAGAGAACAATATCCTTGAGAGGTTGCTGTTGGTTTTAGTCACTTGGCTGATTTATGCTGCTAAGCAGCAATTCTCCTCGATTATTTCCATATCTTTGAAAGGAAGATTCCACGAAAACTCCACTATTTCATTTGATTCACGAGGATGAAACATCGCAAGACCTGTGCCCACAAGGCGGCTCACCGGGGGCATCTCGAAGTTTTCTTGAATAATCTATGGAGGTGTCAGGGGTGGTCGTATAAGTATTTGAAAATAGGACAAAATATTCAGATTCATTGCTGGAAAAAAGGGCGTATTCTCCAGAGCCAATGGGGATGAGCACAAAATCAATGCCCCGACCGCCTGGGGGAATAAATTAACTTTTAATCATTTCAGAAAATATTTCTCAAATTATCTATTTGAGCATTTTTCGCTTATCAAGTCCGTACTTTTCAACTTTCATGATCAGTCCTGCGCGACTGATTCCCAATTCTTTTGCCAGTTTAGACTTATTCCATCCCGTGCGACGCAAGCCTTCTCTGATCATTTCCCTTTCGAGTTCTTCAAGAGCATCTTTTAGCTTCCCATGAACGCGAGCTCCCTGAATTTTACCCTTTTCACTTGCCTCCAGGATTTTTGGGGAAAGCATATCTGCCGTGATTTTTGTTTCGGATCCGCTTAGCACCACGACTCGTTCCATTTCATTTTGCAGTTCGCGCACGTTTCCGGGAAATGCGTAATCATATAGCTTTTCCAGAGCACGTTTGGTTAATGTCTTTTTCATTTCTCCATTTTGCGCTTTATTGAGAAAGAATTCTGCCAAGAAGGGAATATCTTCTTTTCTTTCCCGTAGGGGTGGCACTCGAATGTTGATCACATTGAGCCGATAAAAAAGATCTTCCCGAAAGGTCCCTTGGTCAACCATGTCTCTCAGTACGCGATTGGTTGCCGCAACAATTCTCACGTCAACTCGCTTATGTTCCAAGCCACCCACGGGAAGAAAGGTTCCCTCCTGAATCACGCGAAGGAGTTTGACCTGCATAGTTGGAGAGGTATCACCGATTTCATCCAGAAAAAAGGTACCCTTATCAGCAATTTCAAAAAGACCCTTCTTATCACGGACCGCCCCGGTAAATGACCCCTTCACATGTCCGAAGAGTTCTGACTCCAAGAGATTGTCATTGAATGCGGAACAGTTTTGAATAACAAAGGCCTTATCTTTTCGGAGTGAGTTGTAATGAATGGCCTTGGCTATCAGTTCTTTTCCCGTTCCATTCTCGCCTTGAATGAGAACTGTGCTATCAGCTGTTTTTATCTTATCCAGGAGAGAGTAGAGGCTTTGCATGGGCTTTGATTTTCCAATCACATTGTCGTATTTGTAGCGACTGCCCAATTCTTTGTTGAGTTCCTTTATTCTGTTTTCGCGAGTTGTAATTTCAAGGTGTAAGGTGACAATTTCCTGCGAAACCAGTTCGACGAGTTCAAGAAAGTGCTCACGATCCTGATCTTCGACGTAACGAAGTTTACTCAAGGCAACGTCGATCGTATCGCCATTTGCACCAAAAACAGCGAGGCGTTCGCGAACTTCTGTGAGACGCTGAGAGCTATTTTCATCTTTGAAGAAGCCCATTGCTACCACGGTGCCCATGAAATCGTGATCAATAAGAATTGGGACAACTGCAATATCAAATCCGGCGGTGTCCCATTTTCGAATGCTGTACCGATTTTCTGAGACGCGCAAATCTTCAATGGATTTTGCGATAGTTTCAGAAAGGTTGGTGGCGGCAGACTCCTTATTGAGAAAGACACTGACAGCTGGGTTCGTAAAATGAACGCCCTTGGAATCTACACCCCTAAGATGTCCCCTCTCATCCGTAAAAATAAGATCGATATTCCACCATGAACTCAGGATTTGTTTGAGCTTCTTAATGACGTGAATATGTTCAAATTCGTCCCAGTTAATCATTTGGCCCACCTCTTTATTTGCTCAAATAGCAAAGCTTTTAGACAATGAAGTTATCGTCCAAAGTCTCGACACACTTAAGAGTGAAAGTCGAACCGTTCGACATTCGACTGCCTAAGGTATTGAAAATACGCGAGTATAGAGTGTTGATCGGGTGACAATTTGGACTTTGGTCCTATTGTCACTGATTCATAGCCAGACAGTATTTCGGTGGCTAGGTTGTCATTTTGAATTCAGTTTCATAACTAGCATTGCAACTGATAAAAACGAAAATACTCGCCCTGCTGTTTCAGTAAAACATCGTGGCTGCCTTCTTCTATAATTTGGCCACCTTTTAGTACCAAAATTCGGTCGGCTTTAGCGATAGTTGAAAGCCGATGAGCAATTACAAAAGCTGTTCGACCATGCATCAATTCATCAAGGCCTTTCTGGACAGCAACTTCACTTTCACTATCCAAGGCACTCGTTGCTTCGTCCAGAATGAGAATTGGAGCGTCTTTATAAATGGCCCGAGCAATACTGATTCGTTGTTTTTCGCCACCCGAAAAGAGAGCTCCCTGATCACCCATGCGTGTTTGATATCCTTCACGGGTGCGTCGAATAAACTCATGGGCATTCGCTGACCTAGCTGCCTGCTCGATTTCTGCCTCGTCCTTTTGCAAATTACCCATTCGAATATTTGAGGCAACTGTATCTCCAAACAAAAAAACATCTTGAGACACGAGCGCAATGTGAGCGCGTAAGTCGCGAAGAGTCATTTTTCTAATATCGATTTTGCCGATTGAAATGACACCGTTGGTGGGGTCAAAGAAGCGCTCCAGGAGGTTAACGAGGGTTGACTTTCCCCCGCCGCTAGAGCCCACAAGAGCCACAATTTCTCCTCGTTTAATAGTCAAATTTATATTGTTGAGGATGTTTTCCTTACCAAAAGAAAAACTCACATTGTTAAACTCAATCTCCTGCCATTGCTCAGGGAAGGCAATTGGCTCCTGCGGATCGGCGACCGAATTATCGATCTCCATGATGTTTTTGAGCCGTTCAAGAGCAACGGCAGCTTGCTGTAGCTTAATATAGCCCTCTTGTATTTTTTTGACTGCGTCTTGCAACAATCCTATTGAAAAAGAAAAAGCAAGAAAGTCGCCGATCAAAAGTTTACTCGCAAAAATCTGCTGCCCAATATAGATGAGGATCATTGCGAGGGTAATCGAGGCCAATGCCTCTGAAATCGGTCCTGCGAGTTCTTCTCGATGAATAATTTCCTTTTGAGTATCGAGAAAATGATCGGCTTGTTCATTGAAGCGCCTGCGCAGTTCAGATTCTAAGTTATACGATTGGACAATTCTGGTACCATCCAAACTCTCTTTGAGAGTCTTCGTTAAATCCTCCATTGCTTCTTGATTTTTCCGGCCATATTTTCTGAGGCTTTTTGCCAAGGAACGCATGACCCAAGTGATGATTGGAAGAGCTACTAAAATGAAAAGGGTCAGCCTCCAGTCGAGGTAAAGAACATAACAAAAAGTGAGAATGGCCATGAAAGGTTCTCGAAGTATATCTGAAATCTTATGGATGCCACCTTGAATGGTCTGGATGTCACTAATCATGCGGCTCATGAGTCCGCCCGAACCCCTCAAGAAACTTTGAAAGAAGCCAATATTTAAACTCAGATACTTATCCATTAAATCGCGTCGCAACTTCACAGCGACCTGTTCAGAAGTAAATTTCATCCAAAACAGATGATAGTAGCGAGCCACTCCGCTGAGACTCCAAACGAGGGCAATCAAGATTGGTATCTGAATGGCCCGTCTGTGATCGTCTTCTCTCCACGCTGATTCCAGTTGCCGAAGCAGCTCTGGCGAGGCGGCCTTTAGGCCGCTCACAACGGCCCCAAGGAGTACAATAACAAAAACTCTCTTTTTGTAGGCAGCCAGTTCTGGCCAGAGACGCTCATAGATCACTTTCATGAGCTTAATAGATCTTCGGCTTTAGATGTGCTTGGTACGACTTCCATTTTTCCTTCTTCAGAACGATGAATAAAATCCATGTAATGTTTTAAGTATCTTCCAGTATATCCTTTTAAGGATTTGGTCAATTCATCAGGGGTAGCTGCGGCAATGACATCGCCCCCGCCAATCCCGGCCTCAGGACCCATATCTATCACCCAATCCGAGTGTCGGATAACCTCAAGATTGTGCTCAATAAGCAAGACTGATCCTCCCGACTCGACAAGACGATTGAGAACTCCCAATAGCAAATGGACTTCTCGAAAGTGGAGCCCCGTCGTGGGCTCATCTAAAATATAGAGCGTTGACTTCTGACTGGTTGAATTAAATTCACGCGCAATTTTAAGTCGTTGGGATTCTCCGCCACTCAAAGAATTTGCATTTTGCCCAAGGCGCAAATATTCGAGGCCAACCTCTCGGAGCACGCTCAGAGGCCTACGAATATTCGGAAAGCTGACAAAAAAATCCATCGCCTCAGCAACAGTCATTTCTAATATTTGGTGAATGTTGCGGTCTTTGAAGAGAATTTCCAGAATTTCAGGCCGGAATTTCTTACGATCACATGCATCACAAGGAATTTCCAGATCATCCATAAATATCATATCTACGACTTCGTGACCGAGGCCTTTGCAGACAGGACAACGTCCTCCATCTACATTGAGACTGAAGGCTCCCGCTGTAAGGCCCAAAGCTTTTGCCTCTGGCGTATTCGCAAAAAGGGATCGAATATGGTCGTAGACCTTTAGGTAGGTAACTGGATTGCTGCGCGCGGTTTTTCCGATGGGTGATTGGTCAATCATGAGGACGCCCTTGATGAAATTATCTCCGCGCAATTCCTTGAAAGGCAGACCCTCTAGATATTCAACTCCTAAAGTTCTGGCCAGAGCTGGATAGAGGGTATTTGTGATGAGGGAAGATTTACCCGATCCACTGACCCCAGTGACCGTAACAATCCGGTGGAGAGGTATCGAGAGATCAACATTTTTAAGATTGTTTCCCGTGCACCCCGTAACCTCAATTTTGTATTGATAGCTCTTAGGTTCAATTGGCCGCTCTGATTTTTCTAGGATCCACTTATCTGCCCCTTTCAAGTAGGGCAGTGTGTTGGATCCATCAAAATGATAGAAATCCCTGATATTTCCAGAAAACAAAATCTCACCACCGAGGTGGCCTGATCCGGGACCCATCTCAATGATGTGAGAGGCATTTCGGATCACGTCGTGGTCGTGCTCTACGACGACCAGAGTATTGCCCAACTCGTTCAGTCTTTTTAGGACATCGATCAATTTGTCATTATCACGAGGATGTAGTCCTACCGTTGGCTCATCAAGCACATAAAGGGTTTGGGAAAGGCCCATGCCCAGTTGATTGGCCAAGTTAAGTCTTTGGTATTCCCCTCCCGAGAGGGTTCTGGTGGGTCTATCCATGGTCATATAGCCAACGCCAACATCCCGGAGAAAACTGAGTCTTCCCAAAAGCTGTTGGTGGAGTTCTTCACAAATTTCTTTTTGGCTAGGGGATAATCGCAATCTGTGAAGATGCTGGAGCAAGTCTGAGACGGTCATTGCGCACAAATCAGAAATCGACTTACCTTCAATGAGAACCTGCTGAATCTCTGGTTTCAAACGAGTGCCTTTGCAGGTCGAGCATTGAACGGCACTTTTGTATCTTGATAGAAATACTCGGATATGCATTTTATATTTTTTTGTCTCCAAGTATTCAAAAAGACCAGTCACACCAAAAAAATCCTTGGATCCCTCCCAAACCAGTTTCTTTTGTTCTGATGGAAGGTCTTTCCAGGGTGTATGTAAGCTGATGCCCATCTTATTGCAGTATTTAAAGAGAACCTGCCGGTCCTTTGCCGCACTTGGCATTGTGAATGGAGTGAGAGCTCCTTGGGAAAGGCTCAGTTCAAAATTGGGGATTACCTTGTGTATATCTAACTCAAGAAGGTTTCCGAAACCCTTGCATTTGGGACAAGCTCCGAGCGGGCTGTTAAAGCTGAACATGCGAGAAGTAAGACGAGGAAATGAGTAAGAACAAATTGAGCAAGAAAGATCTTCACTGACAAAGAGGTGCTTTCCTTCGGTGGATGCAATGAGAGCCCGACCCGAATTCCTCTCGTTGTTGTATTTGAGAGAGGCCGAATAAGCATGAGAAAGGGAGTCGATAATTCTTCCTCTTTCTTCGGAGCGGAAGGCCAAACGATCGATAACGAGGTAGAATTCATCTTTTGGTGGGCCGTATCGCTTGAATTTTCCATCGCTCAGCTCAAGGACTTCTCCCAATTTGCCTTGAAAGAACGGAGTCAGTTGGGAGCGAGTGAGACTGTCAGAGGCGGCCTGGGCCAGGACCTTTTTTGTGGAGCCACTTTGGGCGGACTTGCCTTTTCGACGGCTGGCTTTAACCTCTGACTCGGCGGTTTTGGCGGGGCAGTAGATTCTTAGGATTCCATCCTTGATGAGTTGGTCATAAAACTTTTTCCCACTGAGTAGGCGGTTTTCTGCGGGAATGGGCGCCAAGATGTAGCCTCGCTCGCCCTCGAACAAAGCAAGAATCTTATCGGCACCTTCAGAAATGGAATCTCTCTCAAGAGCGAGATGGTGCTCTGGACAAAATGCCTGGCCCAATTTTTCATAAAGCAGTCTGAGATAGTCGACGACTTCGGTGGTTGTTCCGACAGTCGATCGGGAGGATTTTACCGAATTTTTCTGTTCGATGGATATTGCCGGGGGAATATTTTCGACGCCCTGGATATCAGGTTTTGGTGCTTTATTAAGAAATTGCTTGCTGTAGTTACTAAGGCTCTCGAAAAAACGTCGTTGTCCTTCTGCGTAGAGTGTCTCAAAAGCCAAAGAACTCTTTCCCGAGCCACTTGGCCCACAAACTACGGTAAACGATCCAATAGGAATATCAACTTCGATGTCCTTAAGATTATTCTGTCGAACCCCCCATAAATGGATGTTCTTCATTGAGAGAGATCCTCTTTGATAAAATCCTTTTCTTCCTGTGAATTATTCTTTGCAGCCGACTCACTTGGCTCTGTGCCTTCAATGAAGGCTTGCCGAATAACGTTCTCTGATTGAGTTGCATTAGAAGCCAACTTGCCGGTGGTATTGTCGATGTTGGCAAATACAATGCCGTCCGGAATTGGAAAATTTCGAATGGGGATGCCTTCATGGGCAATTTTCATGTACTCTGTCCAGATAGGGAGTGCCGCCCTTCCCCCGACCTCTCCTTTCCCGAGAGATCTTTCTTCGTCAAACCCAACCCAAACCCCGGTTGCAATATCCGGCGTGTAACCCATAAACCAAGCATCATAGTAGCCGCTGGTAGAGCCAGTCTTGGCGGCAGCTGGGCGCCCCAGGGCACGAGCGGCTCGGCCTGTGCCGCCAGGCTCTTCAACAACCGCTTGAAGCAAGGTCGTCATGACATAAGATGTCTCTGGACGAAGAAGTTGATCAGGATCGTCGAAATAAAAAGGAGGTTCTTTGCGGAGGTCAATTGTCTTGCCAGTATCTTCGATTTTCAGGAGATAAGAGGGCGCTTCATTTTGATTAGATCCGGTCTTGCCTAGATTGCTTGCCGGTATTTTCTTTTCTGTCTGCTTTGAGTTTTCGTTATTTTCGTTTGTGTTGTTGTTGTTTGAATCTTGATCTTTGGGATTCACTTCACTTTGATATCGTAAGTAAGCGACGCGACGCTGTTCGAATTCGCTTTCCTGAGGCCCTAGCTCCGATTCGAATCTTTCATCCAGGCCAATTTTTTCGAGCAAGATGTTTCCTTTTTTGTCTTCAACCCGATGAATCAGTATTGGAGATACCCGACGTCCCAGGCGTCCGAAAGTAGCAAACGCCTTCGTCATTTCATAGAGGGTGATTCCGCTTGAACCCAGCGCCATAGTAAAATCATAATTCAGAGGACTAAAGATCCCGAGGCGGTGAGCATATGCGGCCACCCATTCAACCGAAATCTTCTCGATAATTTTTACGGTGGGGACGTTTAGACTCTGAATGAGGGCTCCACGAAATAAAGTCTCGCCACTAAACTTTTTGCTATGGTTCAAAGGTTTCCATTTTTTCTTGAGAATGGCATCTGTGTCCATATCCTGAACTTCTGCATCATCGTCTTCGTAGACAATTGGAGAATCGATCAGTGAGGTTGCTGGAGTAAACCCCTTATCCAAGGCGGACGCGTAGACGAGCGTTTTGAATGCGGAACCGGTCTGGCGCGCGGCCTGGAGGGCTCGATTGAATTCTGAGTGAGTAAAATCCTTTCCGCCAACAAGAGAAATTAAATCATTGTTATTTTGATCAATAGAAACAAGTGCGCCCTCAGCAGTTGGATCTTGTTCCAGCTCGATCAGACAGAAATTACTCCACTCCGGCAAATCGCTAGGAGCAGAATAGTTCTTCCCGGCCTTTTTTTTCATTGATGTGAGCAGCTCTGAGATTCGATCCGATCGAAATTTAGGGTCGATGACTTTGACGTCAATGAGGTCACCCACCTTAAGCGCGTCGCTGGCCTTAAGAATTTCTGCGCCCTCAGCTCTGATGCCGGGATCTGGTCGCCGCGCCCACTTCATAGATTGAAAATCGATCATTCCTCTGGATTCTGCAAATCTGACATGGACGAGCCCCCATTTGTCGTCGATTTTAACGACAATGGCTGGAACAATTTGATTGAGGCTGATGTAGGAGGGAAGATTTGGAAGGGGTTTTCCTGCTTTGTCTAAACCAGTCAAATTGAGCTTTCCTTTGTCCTCCACTGAGCCGTCTGATTTAAGAGTGCGGATAGCGCTTGCTTCATCCATGAGGTCATTGCGCGATTTAAGTAAAAATTCGGCGACCTTATCAGTTCCTGTCAGATTTCCCTTTGGGCCACGATAACCTTGGCGTTTGTCTAACTGGCGAAGTCCTAATCGGACTTGATCCTGCGCTGCTATTTGTTTCTTGATATCAAGCCCGGTAAAAACTTTAATTCCTCTATCTAAAACCGTTTCTTCACCAAGTTTTTTCACGAGCAGCTGCCGCACAGTCTCCAAATAATAGGGGGCAAGCTCCTTGTAGTCCTTTCGAACATAGACTTGAACAGGAGCGGCCGCGGCCTGGGTGGCCTCGGCGGAGGTTATGTAGCCCTCTTCTGCCATGCGAGATAAAACGTAACGCTGTCTTTCTTTGGCCGAGCTAGGATTTGATATTGGTGAATAGCGACTTGGTGCCTGAGGGAGCCCAGCGAGCAGGGCGATCTCGGGGAGAGTGAGATCTTTAACGGATTTGCGAAAATAAATATCAGCTGCAGCGCCGATTCCGTAGGAACCCTGACCCAAATAGATTTGATTTAAGTAAAGATAGAGAATTTCCTGTTTAGTGAGATTGCTTTCCATGCGGTAGGAAAGCATGACTTCTTTAATTTTTCGGGTGTAAGTTTTTTCGGGAGTCAAAAGGATAGAGCGAGCCACCTGCATAGTGATCGTTGAACCGCCTTGCACTTTGCGACCGGCGCGAATATTGGCAAGCAGAGCTCTCAGTGTTGAGGTGTAATTGATCCCACCATGTTTAAAGAATGTGGCATCTTCGGCTGAGGTAAAAGCTTGAATAATCGCCTGGGGGATATCTTCATAGGCTAAGAGCATGCGCTTTTCGCGAAAAAACTCGCCTATTTTCCCGCCTTCGCGGTCATAAACTTCCGATACCAAAAGAGGCTCATAATCTTCAACTTTTATCATTTTTGGAAGATCTGCGGAGAGAGAGAGGACCAATATAGATCCGGCGCCAATCCCAATGAATAGCAATCCTAATAGAGCCGCGATGATTTTCTTTATCGACATATCTTTGAGCCTCCCCAGATAGCAACAAACATGAGAGTAGTAAACATCAGAATCAGAGCGAACAGAAATTATTGGCCACTATAGCTTGTCAGCAGGAGGGCCTCAAGAAGGAGGCCGATGGCGCGGTGCAATGATTATTTCAGAAGGATCCCTGCCGGACCTCCTACTTCTGTCCCCAGCCTGGACTTGCACTCTCGGCAGATTCTGGCGTTGGAGCTGGGGCCGGGACTGGGGCTTGACGTCCTGGTTTTGGAGGATTTCCTTTAGTGGGGTTGGCGGGAGGGGGCGACGTCGTTGACCTAACAGAAGTTTCGGAAGCTTTGATGCCTGAGGAATAGGAAGAGCATTGCCCGCTGAGCATGGAGTCGGTAATCTTAGCGGTTGGTTCCCATTCTTCATGCGATTTAACAAGAACAGTGCAAGCCGATTTGCAGTAAGAGGTGTTCTGTGAGCCATCTGAGTCAGAATTGCATCCACAGCTTGCCACAACCGTCTCGGCTGACGATCTAACCAAAGTGAGTGCGCTCAGTGCTTCGGAGATTTTTTTGCCATCTGTTTCGACTTCGCCAGAAGCAACCATTTTTTGATTAAGATAGGCCTGGGTTTGCTGGAGAACCTGCTCGGCAACAGCTACTTTCTGGTTGGCAAGGGCAATGCGCTGATTGTTGAGGATGGTTTTTTTGTTGGCATCATCGATAGCAGATTGTTTTTCGAGCGCTAACTGCTTTATCTTGTTCTGCACTTTTGAGAGTTTAAGATTTGCACTTTCTACGACGCCCTTTAGGGCTTCGGGTAACTCTCGCTCATTCGCATCTTTGATTGTGAAATAAATTTGATCCTTCTTGTCTCTAAGTGCTTTGATTGCATTGTTTGCGGCTGTGCGTGTGCTATCAAGGGATCGTTTAGCAGCCTGAGCAGTCGAAGTGTAGGCAGGGTCTGCTTTGCAGCGCTGAAAATCTCTGTTCACCATGGATTGAGATTTTTTTCGGCTCGATACACCGACTTCGTTAAGTAATTTGTTAAAGGACCCAGTCGAATAAGTGCTTTTGTCGATTTTGGCCTGCATAGCCGTTTGCAGGGCGGCAAGCTTTTGCAAAGCTGCTGCATGACACTGTTGATCGAGGGCAGCCAAGGCATTGAGGTAGGAACTGTAAGCGTCATCGAATGATTTCTCGGCGGCAATGATTTGATTTTCTATTGCGGACGATTGCTCAAGGAGCTGGGAAATCGTTTTTCGTGCTTCATTCTTTTCGGCCCTCATTTGGTCGTTCATATTCTGTTTCACCTCTGCGGCCTCGTCGACTGCTTCAGTCATGGCCTTATCTTTTTCTAGTTTGGTGTCTCGAAGCTGCGATTCAATTTCACTATTCTTTTCGGTCAAGTCGACAACTTCTTTTTTTGAATCAGCCACTTCCCTCTGAGCGTCTTTGACCTTTGTCATCCACTCTTTGAGATCGACACCGGCCAATGCAGGGCAATTCTTGTATCTGAGGGCCGCCTTATTCGGATCAGGGGTGTATTTGCCCGTTGATGCAGAAGATCCCTGCCCCATCCCCATAAAATCTGAGATCGAGGCTGGTCGCTTGCCAGGATCCGTCGATTCAATTTCTTCTGTGTCGAGACTCGCGCAAACGGGATCTGTCGATTCCGTGCCCTGGCACTTGAGGCACTTATCTATGTGGGCGAAACAGTCGCCATCGATCCCAGCAGCCCCACAAGCTGCAGCTAATTTTCCGTCATTTTCAGTGAATTTTTCGTAAGCTTTGTTGCAATCCTGGAGATCAGACTGTCCGCCGTTGCTCTTAGCGATGCACCCGCGGATCATTTTGTCTTTTTCCTTAGCTATGCAAGTCGATTTTTCGGTGGCATTTGTAAACTTCTTGTTCTCGCACAATGTATCTGCATAGCCACTCATCATATCATTATCTGAACAAATATCTTTCGGCTGCTGAAGAACCAGAGGTGAACTGGTTGCCGGTGAGGCCCCCTGAGCTGATAACAAAACCAGATTAATAGCAACACAACATCCAAGTGTCAGAACTTTAAACAGTTTGAATGCGATCATTTTGATCTCCCTCAGTGGGTATACATTGAGCAAGTTGGGTGCCATCACCATAAAACAAGGCAATTTGTACTCAAAAACCCGCAATTCATAGTCTACCTGAGAAAGAAAGGAGAACCAAAATCAGAGTGATTAGGGCTGGACCAAAGGCAAAAAATTCTGTGGTGCTCGATGATCCGTAAACCCGGGTTCGCTAAGGTGGGTGACCATGATAGCAACTTTAGGCTTCTCATTACGCCATGAGCTTGCTCACCATTGCCAGGGACAGTCCCCAAAAATATGCTTGTAGGGTTTACTTTGTCATGAGCCCACAGAACACCTCAAATGATATCAAAAAAAGCACGCAATCACAATGGGGACATGAGGAAATGCCTCAGATATGATTCTATCTGTTGGAGAAAAAAATGACCTCCTCTTCTACGTAAGTCTCGTTACATGACGGAAGGGCCTTTCCGATCAAATAGAATGATTCCCAGTCAATTGGATGCCATTTTTCCCTTTATTTTATTTTTTTATGGTGCTCTCTTGACAATCGTATTGCACCAGAAACACCTAGTAAACTTGGCCGAGAAGCGAATGCCTCATTCTGTGATCCTCCAAATGAAGAGCCATAGGGTTTTGGCGCTGATATGTTTGATTCTGGGTTTTTTTTGGTCCCTTCAATGCCTCTGGTTTTCCTAGGAAAGGGTAAGGTACGAGGAAGGCAGGAGCAGGCTTTGCCGGAGATTGCTCCTCAGTTGACACCCCTGGTTCCTGTCAGTAAGTTCGATCGCGATGAAACAGATGACTCTGGATTTAAAAAGCGTCGAAGAGAAGACCCCTCAAAAAATGGAAGCTGAAATTGACGCTGTCGGCGCGCAGTTTATCGAGCAGAAAGGGCCTCAGGTCTACGCAGTTAGCCAATTGAATCAGGTTATTCGCCAATTATTAGAAGGTCAGTTTGATTTTCTCTGGATACAGGGAGAGATTTCAAATTTCAAGGCGCATCCTTCGGGTCATTACTACTTTAGTTTAAAAGATAAAAAAGCCCAAATCTCTGCGGTTATGTTCAAAGGTTTTAACCGGCATTTGAAGTTTAAACCAAAGGATGGAATTGAAGTTTTGGTTCGCGGCAAGGTCAGCGTTTACGAGCAGCGAGGCAACTATCAGATTTTATGTGAGACGATGGAACCTTTGGGAGCGGGCTCTTTGCAGATAGCCTTTGAGCAGTTAAAAAATAAATTGCAGAAGGAAGGTTTGTTTGATGAGTCACGAAAGAGGAGCTTGCCGAGCTTTCCTGAACATGTGGCGCTGGTGACGGCTCCAAGTGGGGCGGCCATTCGGGACATGCTCAATGTTTTACGAAGACGAAGTCGTGGACTGCGTATCACTGTTATTCCTGCGATTGTTCAGGGGGGGCAGGCACCAGAAAGTATTGTTAAGGGGATCGAAAATGCAAATCGTCTGTCCGATGTGGATGTGATTATTATTGGGCGTGGGGGAGGTTCGATAGAGGACCTTTGGGGGTTTAATGAGGAACAGGTGGCGAGAGCCATAGCTTCATCGAAAAGGCCCATTATTTCGGCTGTAGGTCACGAGATAGATTTTACGATTGCTGATTTTGTAGCTGATTTACGGGCTCCGACTCCTTCGGCCGCGGCAGAACTTGTTGTTAAAAATGCGGATGATTTAATCGCCGCGCTACATATTTGCAGTCGCCGTCTCTATCTTTCCTTAGAAAGGCGAATTCAATTTTTTCGTCATAAGATTGAGAATGTCTCAAGGCGTTTAGTAGATCCGCGGAGAAAGTTGAGGGATTTGATTCTTCGCTGTGATGAGCTGACCGAGAGACTGGAATACGGCATGCTGCTCAGGTTGGAAAGATCCAGGTCTCAATGGGAACACTTTTCTACGCTCCTCGATTCATTGAGCCCTCTGAGAGTGGTTGAACGCGGCTATGCTATCCTGAGAGATCGTGACAATCGTATTATCAAAAAAATTCAGGGCGTGGTTGTTGGAAGCGGGGTAGAAATTCAGATCGCTGACGGTGTGATTGAGGCCGAGGTTAGCCGGGTAAGATCGGTTCAGATAAAAAAAGGGAGTTCACGTGAGTTTTGAGAAAAAATTGAGTCGGCTTGAGGCGATTATTAAGAAAATGGAAGAAGGAGAATGTTCCCTGGATGATTCTTTGAAATTATTCGAAGAAGGAGTTGGGCTGGCAAAAGAATGTCATGGAAAATTGAATGAAGCTGAACAAAAGGTGAAGGTTCTTCTCAGCGTCAACGATCAGGGCCAGGCAGAATTCGGAGAATTTAACATGGAAGGGGATGAAAAGTGAATAAGGAGACTTTCGTTTCCATGGAAAAAACTAGCTTTGAGGATTTGTTTCGCAGGGAATTGCAATTTATTGAGAATCACCTGCCTCACTATTTTGCTGAAACGAGCGAGCTATCGAGCAAGGGTTTGAACCAGCTTAATAAATCTATAAATTATTCTCTTTTGTCTGGTGGTAAGAGGTTTCGCCCAGTACTCACCTTATTGACGGCTGAAGTTCTGGGAAGTTCTCCGGACAGAGTTCTGCCTCTGGCAGCAGCCGTTGAATTTATTCATACCTATTCGCTGATTCATGACGATCTGCCTGCAATGGACAACGATTCGCTCAGGCGAGGAAAACCAACAAATCATGTTGTGTTCGGAGAAGCCACTGCGCTATTGGCTGGTGATGCACTTTTAACGGAAGCCTTTTGTGTTTTGGCAAAGGGGTATCAGGATCGTCCTCAAGTTGGGTTGAAAGTGATTGAAATGCTTGCATCAGCCGCTGGTTTGTTCGGCATGGTTGGGGGCCAAGCATTGGATATGCAGCTCATATCAGAGGAGAGGTCAGAAGATTTGATGCGAAGGATTCATGATCTTAAAACCGGAGCCTTGATAGCTGTCAGTTGTGAGGCGGCCGCTCATATTTGCGAAGCTGGTAGCGAAGAAATGTTGGCTCTCAAAGAATACTCCAGAAATCTAGGATTGGCCTTTCAGTTGGCAGATGACATCATGGACTTCAATCCGAATCAGCCTGAAAAGACGAGCTATATCAACGTTGTTGGAATACACGAGACACAAGTCTATCTCAAAAGGGTGGCTGAATTGGCCTCGGCAGCCCTTGCGATTTTTGGTGGCAAAGCAGATCTGTTGCATCGATTGGTGAAATTCAATCTTGACCGAGTCGGTTCGATCAACACCTAGGTTAGGGTTGATCGAGCCATTGACTATTTTGGTAAATGACACGCCTTTCATCAGTTTTAGATTGTCCACTGAGGTTCAGCATTAGAATGTGTAGCTGTGCTTCTGTTTTTTCTGAATTGAGGACATAGGAGACATTCAGGTTAACAAATCCTCTGTTTTTGTCATTTCTAGACCAAGCGCGACAGCTTTGAGAAAAAATATTGGGTTTCTGGCAGTAGAAATTGTAGGACGGATAGTTAGATTTAATAAAGGCAACTAGTTGTGCTTCTGCTCTTCTTTTTAGCGCGGCTTCATTCACTCTCTCATTTTGTTCAGAACCCTCTTTTAAAGAGGGGCTTAACTCGGTCAGAGAAGGTAAATTGATTTCCTTGCGGAGATCGTCGTCGTTAAGAAAAGTTTGAATCATTGAACGACATTGTTCTTCAGTGATCATCTCAGGAGCATCTAACTCGCCAGGATAGATCATCAAAGTGCATCCCAAGACATGAGCTGGTCCGGCCGAAAGAAATATATTATTTGCGCGGCTTTTTTCAGAGGGTGAAAATGCGATGCTACCTTCCTCTGCGTGGAGATAGTTTCCGTATTTTATCAGCAGTGTCCTGGGATTTAGAGCAGAAGAAATAGTCAGTCTGCGAAGCTTTCCGGTGTATCCCATTGTTCGATAATCTAAGTTTATTGGTTCGTAACCAGACCAATACTTTGATGAGGACCAGACCTCGGTCGATTGAGTATGAAGAGTTTGATTTGATCGTTGAGTGAGAAGTATATCAAAAAGCCCTTTTCCCAGATCTACTGATTTAAGACTTCGAAAAAAAACCATTCGATTTTCATTGGGCGAAAAGTCGCCTTGATCCAGAAAGTTGAGGACAATTTTTTTCTCACCCAAACGCCCTTTGATAACAGGATCTTTTAGGGCGAGTGTTTCAGTTTCGAAATTGAGCGAGAGAGGAGCTCCGGGCTCAATTTCTTTGGTGTATGGATTGAGCTTGAGAGAGCAAAACCCATTCACGGTAGATTCGCTGGCTGATGTCGATAACTTCCAATAATGGAAAAAATTTGACCCGTTTCGTATGGAATCCGCGTCCCTTTCTTGTGCGTTGTTGCTGTGTAGAGTGCAGATCATCCCGATAATTGTATTGAAATTTGCCTGGTTTGCTACGAAGGAACCGGGAAGTCGTGAAACTCCATACGAGGGTTTAGCAATTGATAAAGGAACCAGAAAAAGATAGGAAGCCAAACACGTTATCAACCAAACTTTTTGTTTCATCGGCGAATCCCCCCTGCCAAATGATGCGTTATGCATTTAGTCTAAAATAGGAGATTGATTGATCCAATTGGCAGAGATAGTTGGTAAACTTTACATATTATATCTGGGAGCTACCCTCTTTGCAGGTTCTATTAAAAAGTGGATTACGAAAAAGGATCAAGCTTCTCGAATCACTGCACAGACAAATGAGGCCTGGTCAAAACGTGCTATTCGATCTCTTATCTCCGAACCCTGATTCTTCACTTGGGCTGTCTGCTTGATGTGGTGGGGTCGGAGGTAGTCTGTACCCTTTGCGTCCTCTGTCATCTGGACAATAAGAGCGTTCAGGAGATTCTCCCCCGACTGAAACATAGCTGATCGACGTCCCACCCGTGTTTGTCCACCTGCCGACTCCGTTGTTATCGGCGACATAAACGGGTCGAGGAGAACCGCCGGTGCGCGGATTAGAAAAGATCAGTGAGGTTTTCCCATTGTTGTAAAGATAGCTTGTATCTGAGACGTAGCAATGGCCATTGTTGTCGATGGCCACAACGGGCTGTTCCGATAGAGCTGAGAAAGTTGCCTTTTGCATGTTGCTCGGTTGAACATTCACAAAGCCCTGACACCTGGTGGCGCCATCAGAGGTCGAAAAAAGAGTTCCATTGTTGTGGCGCTGTTTAATGCTTTCCAAACATCGCCCTATCCCTGCTCGGGCGCTGCTGGGGGATCCAAAGATATTTGCAAATCCAGATTTTACTTTACTTTCGTAGACCTCCAACATTTGCAAACGACGCTGAGCCCACTGCCGTCGAGGGTTGCCGGCATTGGATCTTGCGGAGTTATTTTGGTAGCCCCCACTACCTGGTCCGGGGCAAAATAATTCCTGCGCTGTTTTCATATCAATTCCGTAGATTTCCTCAAACGGGTTGGCTTTTTTTCCTGGGGCATCAGCTCTCATGAGATCTCATCCCATTTGCCATGAGGTGGTCAAGCGAGCCTGTTCTGGAGTCAGGGCATCCCAATCGTACTCGTTTTGACTGCAGTGCCCGAATGCCTGAGAGTAGTTGAGCGCCAAATGGGCCATGTCTTTTGGGTTGGGAGTGCCTCGTCCCATAGCTCTGCTGCACTGGTGAATCATCGTTGTGAGAAGAGAAAGCCATTTTTCTGAAACACCAGATTGGGACGAGTAGTGATTTCCCGATTCACTTTCGGTGTAGTATTTCTCTGCGATGCACTTGGCGCATTGCATGCCTCGGTCAACGAGGAGTTCGTGGGAAGGATCGCAGCCAGTCGTGGCACTGATGGTAATTCCATTTGGATCCACGGGAGGTTCCGCTGGCGGAGGGGGCTCCGCAGGAGTCTCCGGTCCCCTTTGCGCAATTTGAGGTCCTGCTTGTGGAGGTGGAGGTCTGTTTGGCATTCCATCCGGATAGCCTTTTGTCATGATCTCTTTGTAGTTGTCTACAAAACGCTTGTATCTGCCGCCATCGAACTCATCTGTGTCGGAATTGTATTTACCTATAAGAACCTCGCATTCGTCTCGTTGAATGACACTGCCCACTCGCGGAGGTTTACCTTTATCTCTCACTTCTTTTAGAAAGGCGCGTCTTTTGGTGGCCCAGGGGCCTTTTTCAGTCTCGACACTTTTGACGGCTGTTGCTTCATCTAGCTCTTTGATGCAGTGATCTTTAAATTTTCTAAACAGTGCATCCATTCCTTTGGCTTTCACATTGAAACCTTCAAAATCTTGCAGTTCTGGTACTTGATCGAAATTTTTTTGACTCTTCTGGATATCTGCCGCCAATTTCACGAGATGAGACATCACCCGCGGATCGAAGGCCCGAATTTTTAACTCTCCCACGAGTTTCAAGCGCTCTTCAGCTGATTTTCTCATCCACTCAGGAGTGATATTTTCCTTTAAAAAGCGTCGACCGAAGGTTTGTGACTCTTTTCAATGTCACGAGCCTTCTTATCGCACTCCGCAGTGGAAGTAATTCCTGGAGTGACGCACATTTCAATTCCGAAAGAAGTGAAACTGCACTGAACGTAGCCTTCGCCGAACGTTTTGCCTTTAGCGTAATCACTTTTCCATTCTTGCTGAATTTTTTTGGTGCACGGAGGTCGAATGCAACCATAGGCGCTCGCCGTTGTTGCATACTGAGAGAAGTGACCACCGTAGATGCAACCTTCATCTGTAACTTCCTTGTTGAGGTTGCGGTAAAACTTGCTCTTGTCTGCGGCAAAGACGTCCAGGCCAAAAATAAGGGCATAGAATTCGGATTGGCCACGTGAGTTTTGGGCAACTTCAAATTGAAAGGCCCCTTGCACTTTTTCTAATTCAAGAAGGGTTTCACGCATCAGTTCTATGTACTGGATGCGCGAGCGGTGATCGAGGAGACCCAATTGCTGAAGAGTCATGGCCGCATAGGCACCATTCGCATTTTGATCCTTGTCAAGAATGGCAGGGGCTCTGCCGATTGTTCCGGCTTCGGCCAGCGGAGCCACGAGGATAAAATAGTATGGCATCATAAGGATGTACAACAGGAACAAGCATGCTTTTGACGGGCTCATTTTCTCTCCCCTTGGATCTCATTCTTTATTATTCGCTGGTCTTTTGGTAGGTTCTATAAAAAACTGCATTTATCGACTCTAGGCGGGTGTCTATTTTTTGGAAAAGCCAAAATCAAAAAATATGCGATTGGATTTATGGCTGGTAGGACAAGGTCTGGCACCATCCAGGACCAAGGCACGGGAACTAATTAAATCTGGTCAAGTCGAAATCTGCTGGAAGGGCCGATGGACGGTTATGAATTTGCCTCACTGGGGAGTTCCATCGGGAGAGGAGTTTTTGGTCCGACTTGTTTCACCAGATTTACTCAAATATGTTTCTCGGGCTGGATTAAAATTGGAAGCAGCCTTAAAACGCATAGATCTATCCGTTGAAGGGATCACAGCGCTTGATATAGGTCAGTCAACTGGCGGCTTCACTGACTGCTTGTTGCAGGCAGGATGCAAGGCCGTAGTTGGACTCGATGTGGGGCATGGCCAACTTCATCCAAAAATTAAAGCAGATTCTCGGGTCGTGAGTTTTGAGGGAGTCAACGTAAGGGGGATTCACCTCCATCCCGAACTCTCTTCGAGTTTCAATCAGGCTTACGGGCTCGTCGTGATTGATGTGTCTTTTGTATCCCTCACTCAGGTCATACCCGTTGTTGCGAAATTGATGAAAAAAGGTGCAAAGGCCTTGGCTTTGGTAAAACCTCAATTTGAAGTCGGGGCACAGAATTTGACTAAACGCGGAGTGGTAAGATCTCGAAGTGAGTATGACAAGGTGCAGGTAAAAATTCGTAATTGTGCCGAATCTGAAAATCTGAAAGTGCTAGCTTATTTTGAAAGTGGTTTGATAGGAGCCGACGGGAATCAGGAATTTTTTATTTTTCTTGAGAGGAATGGGGAGTGAATATTCAAAGGCTAGGTCTTCTTTTGTGTTTTTTTTCAATGTTGGGTTGTGGTTTGGTCAAAACTCGCGATCAGACAATCAATCAGCCTGGGGAATCCCACAAACAAGCGACAAAAGAGCAGCACACGGCCGAGAAATCTGAGTCCGAGGCAGGGGAACCAACTTCAATTTCAGGAGCAGGTGCCAGAGCTGGAGGACATGTTCCGAAGGTGGCTGTTATTTTGGGGCCTGGAGGGGTTAAGAGCTTTGCGCATGCGGGCGTATTAAAAGAGCTGATAAAGGCGAAGATTCCAATATCTGCCGTCGTTGGAATTGAATGGGGCGCCTTGGTCGCAGGAATATTCGCGCAAAATGGGCAGGTCCATGAGGTCGAATGGAAGCTTTATAAGTTACAGAAGGCCGATCTCCCTGGAAAAGGCCTCTTTTCTTCGCGTTTTAAGGCCGAGTCTATTAAAGTTCTGAATGATTATTTTCATCGGAATCTCAAGGGGAATCAGGCAGACCGGACGCGAATTGCCTTTGGATGCCCTTCTCTCTCTCTATGGAGCGGAACTCTCGTTTGGCAGGATCGAGGAGATATGATGGGGGTTATCAGCAAATGTTTGCCCTATCCTCCTTTATTCAAGCCGAGCAGTCCCTGGATGGCAGCGGCATTTTCAGTGGTGGATTCCGTGAGGTATCTAAAGAAGAGGGACTATGATGTCATCATTTTGATCAATGTCTTGGGATCAGGTGAGCTGTTGGCGCAGGATGAATTATTAGAAGAGTATCAATCGGCATTGCTCTGGCAGGAAATACGTCGCTCCAATATTGAAGCGCGACAATACGTAACTGACATCATTGACGTTGAGACAAAAGATTTTAAAATGTATGATTTTGATAACCGGACGGGACTTGTGAACGTCGGAGAGTTGGCGGGCGCACGGCTGGCTCGAAAGATTGCTGAGAAATATGGATTTTGAGGAGGTTTAATGAGAAGGCCTGTTCATGATATGAGAGTCTTCAAGGAGAGAAGGGAACGCTTGGCCCACAAAGTTGAGGGAGGGGCGCTGATTGCGCCGGCAGCACCCGAATATATCCGTAATAACGATGTTCACCATCCTTACCGCCAAGACTCAAATTTGTTTTATTTGACTGGGTTTGAAGAGCCCGAATCAGTTTTGGTTTTTCGTCCAGGAAAGAAGCCCGAATCCGTATTGTTTGTTCGAGACAAAGATGTTCTGCGTGAGACATGGGAGGGGTTTCGCTATGGTCCTGAGGGAGTTACTGCAAATTTCGGAATCGATCAAGCCTATTTGATTGAAGATTTTGAAAAGGAATGTCCGAAACTTCTCGCCGAGGTTGAGAGAGTTTACTACACGCTCTTTCATGACATTGAGTTTGATGAGAGAGTCAGTCGAGTGATATTAAATCTGAGGGACATGAGACGGCGAAGTGGACTTGGACTCTTGCCAATATCAGACGCCTATCCACAGATAGGCGAAATGCGTCTCATAAAGTCCCCATATGAGATCGAAACCATGGCACGAGCTTGTCAGATTTCGGCTGAGGCTCACGTGGAAGTCATGAAATACGTTCGACCCGGGATGAATGAACGTGAAATTCAGGGTCGTTTTGTTTTTGAAATAATGAAGAGGGGTGCTGCACGAGAAGGTTACGGAACTATTGTTGCCGGAGGAGCTAATGCCACGACGCTTCACTACGTTTTTAACGACCAGGAACTGCGCGAAGGGGACTTAATGCTCGTTGACGCCGGAGGTGAATATTATTTCTACACGGGAGACATCACTCGCACTTATCCGGTTAACGGAAAATTTACAGAGACTCAAAGGAGAATCTACCAGAAGGTGTTAGGTCTACAAAAGGAATTGATAGAGATGGTAAAACCCGGTCTAAAGTTTTCAAAACTCCAAGAAAGAACAATTGAGGGACTGGTTGAAGTTATGATCGATGAAAAGCTTTTAACCGGATCAAAATCAGAGATCATCCAGACTGGTTCATACCGGAAATATTACCCTCATGGAGTGAGTCACTGGTTGGGGATGGACGTTCATGATTCGGGAATGGTCGAAATCGGTGGAGAATCGAGACAATTGGAGTCGGGAATGTGCTTTACCGTAGAGCCGGGAATATATATTCCTCGCAGCGATGAAAAGGCACCAAAGGAATTACGTGGATTGGGCATTCGAATCGAAGATAATATTGCTGTGACTGAGACAGGCTATCGAAATTTGACTCATGCAGCACTAAAAGAGGTAGATGAGATGGAAGAAATAATCGGCTCTCTCTCTTTGGACTGAAGCGGATCAACCTTTTATCATAGGCGCGAGTGAAGAATCAAACTTGATGGGACTGAGGCGGTATTTTTGCCTTAATTTTTCGATGGCAAGGTCACGATCGTGGGCATTCACGATGCCGATGAGGAGCACGTCCCCGCTATTTCGAATTGTGCTTGAATCGCCCCATCTGTCGGTATTTCCGAGAATGCGACAGCCGATCCCTATTAAGGAGTTCAACTGAGCCGCTGAAGCTTCGGTGGTTCCGAGGATGCTTGTCACGCCGAGCTCACGGCAGATTTCCAGCGCCCGACAACGCAAGATACTATGCAGTCCAATCCGAGAGTGGCTCATATCACAAGCAGCTCGAGCGATCAGACCATAGGTCGGCTGCAGTTCTGCGGGTGTTGGCAGAAGAGTGGATAATTCCAATTTCTCCTTTGATTGAAAAAGGGAAAGTCGCAGACAAGATACGATTTTCTTGTCAATTTTGTCTACAAAGCCAAGATGAAGAGAATTTTGATCAGTTTGATTCCAATTTAAGCAATCTGATACGACTCTCCTGCCGTAGTACCTGAGGTACTCTTTGCGTCTTAACCCGACGATCTGATCTGAATGGACTGATTCCAAAATCGAGAATTCAATATTGTCGAAAGGCCGCATAAAATTATTTCCTTATCACTCAAACTGGAGCATATTCATTTTTGATTACTTATTGTTATCATGGAAGCCTTTTTCCATTTCAACCCTAGGACCATTTGTGTTTAATGAGCCATTTACTTCAATTGATGGGGAACTCAAATTAAACATGCCGCCTCGAAAATTTGAGGTCGATGGAGAAGCCTGGTCAAGCGGACAGATATCATCAAAGCTATGGCTCTGTGAGATTATTGAAAGGGAGTTCGGATCTTCTCAACCGATCGTTTTGTGGGTCTATGGTTCATGGTATGGGATGTTGCCATTTCTTCTTTTGTCTCGTGAGAGAATAGGAATTCGATCTTTGGGTCTTTTCGATTTAGATGCAGAGGCGCTGCATATCTCAAGAGGAATGCTCGAAAACTGGATGTGTTTTGGGTTCGAAGCGAGTTTTTTTCAATTGGATTGCAATGATTTAAAAGGGGATGAGTCTTTTTTCTCGCAAAATCCCAACCTGATCGTTAACTCCTCCTGCGAGCATTTTTCTTCTCGCGAATGGTTGAAGAGCATCCCTGACGGAACCAAAGTGCTCTTACAGTCAACGGATATGGACCACAAGACTCACGTTGATTCCCCAAAGAGTCTCAAAGATTTTGAGAGGCAAGTCTCTCCTTTTGTTGAGATATTATGGGCAGGCGAGAGACTGTTCCGCTACCCTGGGAGATCCTTTTTTAGATTTACTATTTTTGGTCGTCGATGTTCAACAGATAGTGCTGATACAAAAAATGAAAATTCTGATACAAGAAATTTCTTTTAGAGAAATTCTTCCTATTTGGGAGCATTGTCTTTGGCCAAGTCGGAGGAGCAGAATTGAGCCGACAAGCATAATTGATCACTTGGGTGAACTCAGTTTAGAAATGGGAAGGCTAAATCCTGTTTTTTTCTGGGGCGGATTTAGGGGTAAAAATAATCAATTGGTAGCTGTGCTGAGTGCATTTCCCACTTCGGAGGATCATTTTCGGTGCAGGGGACTATGGGTTCATCCGGAGGAGAGAGGCACAGGAATTGGCAGAGAGCTGATTTTTAAAGCCGAGCAGGAGTCCTTGAAATTGGGGCGGACTGTCCTCTGGACCATGCCTCGCATGGCTGCTCTCGAGTTTTATATAAAATGCGGATTTACAGCAGGCAAGCTTCTGTCGCAGTACGAATTTGGTCCCCATGTTTTAGCCGAGAAAAATTTGGCAAGAAACTAGGGCTTGTCCTCAATTTCGTTGAGCGCATCGAGTTCATTTTTTCTCAATGTGAGCTTGGTCTAGGATGACTTTTGAGTCGCAGCCTTCAGCGGAAATAAAGTTTTCAGTTTATGTTGACGCCCTCATTTGTTTCCTCTATTTCAAAACCGCACCAATGGATTTTTCTATCAAAGGGAGACGAGAATATGTTGAGGGGTATCCTGGCTTGCGGATTTGCGTTTTTGACTGTTCAAACCCAAGCTTTGCCTGAGTTGCGGATGGGCTCAACGGCCCCCAAATTGAGAGTAGAACAATGGCTGAAGGGACCCGAGATCAAAGAATTTGAGCCCGGCCATGTTTATGTCGTAGAATTTTGGGGAACTTGGTGTGGTCCATGTGTCGATTCAATTCCCCACTTAAATGAATTGCAAGCTAAATATGGCAGCCGTCTGACTGTCATCGGAATCGCTTCCAGCGAACAAGGTACGCGCGAAGAACAAATTTCCGGACTCGCTAAATTTTTGGAATCAACAGAGATGGGCTACGCGGTGGCCTTTGATAGCACGGGCTGGATGAAGGAAAAATGGTTAAAGGCTTCGGCCGCCCCTGGAA
Source organism: Bdellovibrionales bacterium (assembly GCA_016714165.1). Classification (NCBI taxonomy): domain Bacteria; kingdom Pseudomonadati; phylum Bdellovibrionota; class Bdellovibrionia; order Bdellovibrionales; species Bdellovibrionales bacterium. Next base: position 962,501 of record JADJNU010000002.1, on the reverse strand, counting down.
TTCCTCGCGCCATGGTGGTCAATGGCTCGGGAACAATCTTGTTCATAGGCCATCCTATGGACCTGGATGAACCGGAGCTGGGAAACCCTCTGGAACAGATTGTGAACGGTACCTGGGAGTCCAGCGCGGACTACAAGCAATATGCGGAAAGAGAAAAGCTGGCATTTGAGGCCGAGGAAAAGGCAACGTCCTTGTTACCTCAGGTGCAAGAAGCAAGAGCGGCAGCTGAGTGGAAAAACATGATCCGGGTGGCTGAAGAGGGACTCGCACTTAACACACCTATGGCCGATGCGTTGTTTGCCAAATACCTGATAGAGGCTTTGATTCAAGATGGCCAACATGAGCAAGGCCAGAGTCTGATAGAAGCGAGGATCAGAAATAATTTTGACCACGTCCAGGTGCTGGCAAATATTTTGGAAATGATCATCCACCCCGCGATTTCATCTGAGAAATGGGACCTAAAGCTGGGAGATGAAGCGGCTGAACGAGCTGTCGATCTGACTGAAAACCATTCGGATCCCCAATTACGCGAGAAGTTTCTAAAATATCGTTGGATTCTTTTGCCGCCGGTCGCAGAATATTACGCCAAAACCAATCGGCTGAGTTTAGCTGTTCAACTTCAAAAGCGGGCCTTGACGAGCGTGGATACCGATGACACCGAAAATTGGAAAAAGCTGGAAGATCAATTGAAAAGCTATGAGGCCAAAGCTCACCCGGTTGAATGCACGGGCGGGGTCTGCCAAATTCCGGCCTTTGCTGCGAGCAATTCCTGCGTAAGTAATCTGAAAGGAAACTGATGACAGCCTTCGAAAGGCTGAAAATCATTAGCTGGGAAATGAGAGGGAGGGCTGACAGCCAGCTGCACGGAATTTAGAATCTAAGTGCTTCATGTCAGCAGACTCGCAGTAAGAGGTAAATGCCTCGCGAGACTTCCAGACATTGACAAAGCTGACACTCTTCGAGTCTTTGCCGAGTACTCTTGAAGAACGAATCAAAGATCTATTCGAAGCAAAGTTCTTTCTGACGAATAGGTAGCGATCTGCCCATGAGGAATCAAGATCTGGAAGAACAATCTTCAAAAAAGGAATCGCTGTAACGTCTCCGTTGTAGGCAGAAAAGGCTTTCTCATCTAAGTGATCAAGGTGGATGGTATAGTTGGTGACGAATGTTTTACCACCAAAAATTGAGGAAATACCCCCGAAGAGTCCAATACCTGGAAGAGCCCCTGCCACCATAAACAAAAACGAACGCCTCTGTTGTCTTGATATTTCATCCATTGTTTGAATGCTATCATTAATAATTATCTTGAAAAGTGAAAAAAAGAGAAAAAAGATCGGTGCAGAGGTCTGAAAAAACTGTAATCTGGACTAAGATCCAAAAGTATTGAACGCTTCCTAAAAGGGACCGTCCGAAACAGGCAAATGGTAAAACCAGCCCCTGTTTTTAGCAATTTCAACGAGACGCAGCTCGTCTTCAAAAAGTTCTGGGTCGCCCTTCGAAGCCGCCATAGCCAATCGCACATGGGTTGCTGATTCAAGAAGCGCGAGATCCCCGGGAGTATTTCCAGAACAAAAGAAGGGTCGAATTCCGTTTGTGGTTTTCAAAAGTCCCTCCACTTTTCCTTCCCTCCACGTGATAGGTCCGTCTTGTTCTGTGGTGACCAGACCTTCTCCGTCAATTCTTGTGGTTATTCCAAGTACCCTGTCAGGCGAAATTCCGTAAATAGCTGCTGCAGGTTCGACAGACCACTTGATGCTTGCGGTCACAACATAAACTATGACGTCTTTAGAATGGAGCAGATCAATGAGCCTCTTCTGTCCGTTAAAGATTGGGAGAGGCGAGTGAGCTTTTACACACTCTTCACTCCATTTGCGAACCTGCTTGAGGGGCTGACCCGCATTAATTTGAGCTAACCATAGGTAGGCGACTTGCGGAGAGACCTCCCTTTTTAATCTGAGATAGTGCTCCCATGGCTCAGGAGGAAGATTTTTTAAGAGCTTTTGCTCAATTTGATGGAAAAAAAAATTCTCTCCCATATCTGTGTCCCAAAGAGTCCCGTCAGCATCAAAGGCAGCAATCAAAGGACCACTGGTTTCACTGATGGCCTTATCTATAGCGTCAGAAATCTTTCCAACCAAACTCACGGAGAGATCATTCATGAAAATCCTCGACGACGAAGGTTTAACGTTCAATTATACTCAAAATACCAAACTCCCGAAACCTGTCACCTTCAAAGGAGACCTTGCATGCAGGGGCTTTCGTTTTCTGAAAGACAGAAGTTTATTGATGAGTTCTCTCATGAAATCTACGATTTGGCCATAATTGGCGGCGGAATCAATGGGGCTGGAGTGGCTCGCGATGCGTCTTCCAGGGGTATGAAGGTCGCTTTGGTCGAAGCACAGGACTTTGCTTCTGGTACCAGTTCACGCTCGAGTAAGCTCATCCATGGAGGAATTCGCTACTTAGAAAATCTTGAGTTTGGTTTGGTTTTTGAATCTTTGCGAGAGCGAAGAATTTTGATGGAAATAGCTCCTCATTTGGTTCACCCTCTTCGTTTTGTTTTGCCCCTTTATAGAGGTGGACGCGTTGGAATGTTCAAGATGGGCTTAGGAATGTGGCTATACGACACCTTGGCCCTTTTTGAAGTCCCAGAAATGCATGAACGTCTCAACAGCAGTCTGACTTTGAGCCGAGTTCCCTCTTTGAAATCGAAGAATCTTTTGGGCTCTTATGTTTATTCAGACGCGTACATGGATGACGATCGCTTGGTTCTTGAGACGTTGAGATCGGCTGCTCATGGGGGAGCACGTTGCGTTAGCTATGTGAAGGCAGTCGGGAGGATTTTGGATTCCCGTCACTTTCAAAAATTGATTTGTAAAGATTTGGAGAGTGGAAAGGAAATCATAGTTAGGGCAAAGCACATAGTGAGTACGGTAGGACCTTGGACAGATCAGGTGGGAGAAGCCCTGATACCAAAATGGCGAAAAATCATTCGTCCATCGAAGGGAATTCATCTGACTCTGGCGCGGGATCGCTTACCTCTATCGAGTGCTGTGGTTATGGCGGCAGATAAGCAAAGCCGTATTATCTTTGCGATTCCTCGCCCCGACATGGTGATCATTGGAACGACAGACACAGATTATTTGGATGACCCATCAAACGTAAGTACGCAGAGAGCAGATGTTGATTATCTTTTAGGAGTTATCAACGAGTATTTTCCCGGGATTAAAATTTCCTACAATGATGTGATAAGTAGTTACGCAGGAGTGAGACCTCTGGTAGATGATGGTTCAAGCACAGAAGGCAAAACCAGTCGTGAACATTTAATACTTCATGATCCATCAGGAATTACTTTTGTTTCCGGAGGTAAATACACGACATATCGTCATATGGCCGAGCAAACATTGGAAATTGTCCTTGGGACCTTGCCCTCAGAAGACCAGGCGCGGTATGGCCGCAATTGCACAAGGGAACCGCTCAATCCATTGATCTCAGTTCAACAGTATGAGGGAACATGGAGAAACTCACTGACTTATGCCGGCCTTTGGCGAATTCCAGAGTCAGTGGGTCATTCTTTGATTTTGCGACATGGCTTGGAAGCGGAGCGTTTGGCTGAAATTTATCGGAGCCTCCCGAGTTCAGAGTCGCCCGAGACAAGGATGTGGCAATGCGAGGCGCAGTTCGCCATTCAGAACACAATGTGCTTTCATTTGTCAGATTTTATTTTGAGGCGCACACCATTATTTCTTGCCAAACGCGACCATGGGGAATCCTTTATAGGTCCTCTTTTAAAGACCTTTTCGAATGCTTTGGATTGGGATGATGCTAGGCGAAACAAAGAGGTCCAGGAATTTCAACTGGAATTGAAGAGAGAACTCTTTTGGAAAGATTGAAAATCTATCTTTTTAAGGAACGGATAAACCGGGCGATTTTGGGAAGGGTGTTGAGTCCATATTGGGTCAAAAAGTTCAATAACTCAGGGCCTCCAGAGGCGATAATTTTCAGGTATCCACCAGTGAGTATTCTCACGACAGAACCACACACTCGAATTTGGACATGCCCGAGCAAGATTTCCTTAATGACCGTTATTCCAAGCTGACCGACACCCCCACCGAGGTAATTAGCCAACTGGCGAATGGCCTCGGGCCCGACGGTGAATTCGACATCGGCAGTTGGCACCTTTCGTTTTTCGAAAAAGACCTGATCCTGTTGGTAGAAGAGAGCACATTCTTCACGTCCGTCAAGCAGAAGGCGGATTTCATGTCCAGCTTTAAGGTGACGAAGAGCCTCTTTGGGTGTTGGGTTTGTCGTAAAAAATAGATGGACAATGGAAAATGGGTCACTCGAAGGCATTGGCACTCCTTTTTGCAATTGATCCGGCTAGTTTCCAGATCTTTGCATGCACCCTTGACCTGCGATTTTCTCGGACCAATCCAGCGAAGTCAACACGGCATAGTAACTTCCTGTATTGACTCTCGTTTTGTGTCTAGCCTAGAGTAGGAGTGGGATTTCTGGATGAGAATCAATCAATTCAATAAAGAGTGGCACCATGGGATTTGTGGATAAGATTTCTGAGTATTTTTCAAACGATATAGCCATTGATTTGGGCACGGCCAACACACTTGTTTATGCAAGGGGGAGGGGGATCATTCTAGATGAGCCATCGGTCGTTGCGGTACAAAAAAACTATCGTGGAATTCAAAATCGAGTGTTGGCAGTAGGGAAGGAAGCCAAGGACATGTTGGGGAGAACGCCCGGATCCATCGTTGCAATTCGTCCCATCAAAGATGGAGTCATTGCAGATTTTGAAGTGACTCAGTCAATGCTGAAATATTTCATAACAAAATCAACGGGAACCAAGAAGAGTCTTGTTCGTCCCAGAATTATTATTGCAGTTCCATACGGCATTACCCAGGTAGAAAAACGTGCGGTCAAAGAATCGGCACATTCGGCTGGGGCCCGAGAGGTTTACCTGATTGAAGAGCCAATGGCCGCAGCAATTGGCGCGGGACTTCCCATAACTGAACCCACTGGAAATATGGTTGTCGATATGGGAGGTGGCACGACAGGAGTGGCCGTCATCTCACTCGGCGGAATTGTGTACTGCAAATCCATTAAGGTAGCCGGTGATAAATTCGATGAAGCGATAATTAACTACGTTCGTCGTCAATTTAATCTTTTGATTGGGGAGAGAACGGCAGAGGAAATTAAAATTAAGATAGGCAATGCTTATCCATTCGAGGACGAGAGAATTCTCGAAATCAAGGGTCGCGATTTAGTCGCAGGGGCTCCAAAAACGATTGAAATCTCTTCTTCTCAAGTGAACGATGCTTTGATGGATCCTTTGAGTGAAGTCGTTGATGCGGTGAGAACAGCACTAGAGAAAACGCCGCCAGAGTTAGCTTCTGACATCGTTGACAATGGAATTGTGTTGACCGGCGGCGGGGCCCTCTTAGCCAATTTGGACGTTTTACTGCGGGAGAGAACGGGCCTCCCCGTGTCAATTGCTGAGGATCCACTGTCTTGCGTGGTTTTGGGCTCAGGTAAGGTACTGGACGAACTAGATCTTCTTAAGCAGTTAACAGTGGACTAAACATGGATAGTGAGGCCCGGATTCGATCCTTGGCGCTATTTTTCTTTTTTGCCGCCTTAGATGAGAAATTTTCCAGAATTGCTGCAATCAAAGCGCTTCACCGATGTCGGAATCGAATTGGACGCGGGAATTTGCCCGCCGAGAAATGGCCTTCGGTTATTGTTCATGTCACTCATTCATTTTTTAACAAATTAAAACAGACCAAAAGTCGTCCTGCAGCTATCTCCTATGAGGCTGGCTGGCTCATTCCAGAGGGTGTCGATCTTGGACCGTGGATGGAGTTTCAGAAAGAGGCGGATCTAGATGAATTTCTGGCGGTGCTTTGGTCGAAAGTTTTAGGAATTTCTGAAGATGCCATTTCAGAAGGGCTTGGTTTGACAGTTGGGACTATCCGCCATCGAGTGGCAAGAGGGCTTGTGATCTTGGGCGCCGTTCGTCGTGGGGAATTTCGCCAATGAATAGTGACAGTCGAGATTCCATTTCTCCTCCAAAACGGAAGCTCAGTCGTTTTCTTGCGCGCAAAATGCTTTATGATTTTATAACCGGGAACCTTGACAGCGCCAGAATGGCGGCCGTTGAGGAATTTGTTTTACAAGATTGGGAAACAAAACGCGAGTTAGAGCATATTCAGGAGGGCTTGAAATATTGCAATGAACTGTCCTTCACCAAAATATCGCAACCCTTGATAGAAGAAATAAGAGATCATAAGGATCTATGGGGAAGGATGCGAGAGGGTCGCCTTTGGAAGGATTGGCCGGACGCTGTAAAATGGGGAATAGAGGCCATTCTGATTTCTTCAATCGCTGGTTTGGTAGCCATAAAAATTCCGTGGGGAAGAGTTGGCGAGCTTTTACCCAAAGCTTCGGACAAAGTTATCTTGGTGGAAGTTGAAAAGTCCGACAAAGACAAGCAGGAAACAACAGACAAAGGCAACGAAGGCTCAGATGAGGGCGAGGGACACGTATCTGCTTCACTCAATGTAACGACCACCCCGGTCAAGCCACTCGGTCCTCCGGCGGACAGCCCAGACAAGGCAGACAAGGCGCCCAAGCTTGCTAAGTCCCCGCCATCTGCAAAGCCTGTTGTTTCTGCTGCGAAGTCAGATTCTTCTCGTCACGAGGATTCAGAGGCTAGGCATTTGGAAGATGAGGAAGTCGATTCTTCTGGGGCAGCTGAGGTTGACAGTGAAGAAAGAGCTCAGAGTTCGACCCCGAGTGATAAACCAATGAAGAATTTTGTGTACAGAGCCTTTATGAGTTTAGATAAATTGGAGGATGGGAGTTCTCGGATAGCGAGTGAAATTAAGCGGCTTGGTGGAGTAAAAGCGGGGCAAGTCGAATTGGGTTGGAAGAAACCAAAGGGAAGTTATTTTCATTTTTCAATACCTGAGTCCAATTATGAAGAGCTTTTAAAAATGTTGCGAACCTTTGGTCCAGTCCGGATCGACAAAGAACCACACTGGCGGGTGGTGCCACAGGGACAAATTCGATTTATTCTATGGGTTGAAGATAATAAATTAAAGTAGTGCATTGATTCATTAACTCAGCTCACGGGCCGCAACCCACATGGATACGAATGAGTGCAGTAACGAGAAAGCCCAAGAAATCTCTACGCACGCTTCTGATTCTGTCTTTTCTTCTTTTTTCCATAATACCGCTGACTTTTATCACCGGATACTCTCTCGTCAAATATGAGCAGGCAATTGATCAAGAGCTGAATCAGCGCCTAACTGGAAATGCTCGAGAGATCAGTGTCATTATCTCTGATTTCGAAAATGGACTGCTTGTCCAAGCGCGAAGACTTGCTCAGTCCAATGCTCTTATTTTTCAACTGTCTAAAGGATCCTATTCTTCCGCCCGTGATTTGGTTATTGAAGCTATGAAAAGCCACTACGCCAATCGCTTATGGATACACGATCGGCAGGGACGCCTCGAAATTGCTTTGTACCGTGATGGACATGGAAGAATTCAAAGACGTCACAATATAGAAGGGGGGCCGGTTGAGTTAAAGAGCGAATTTCTAGACAAAGTGAAGGGTAAGGATGAGGTAACCCTGGTTGATTTTCGGACACAAAAGGATGGCAAGGGTCGAGTCACTACTCAAAGTGTAGACTTAACTGTATTTCTAAAAATTAAAAACTCAGTGGGACGGACAATTAGTTACTTAGAAGAAGTGATCAGTTTGGACGAAAATTTTCGCAAAGGAATAAAGAATCGTCTTGGCTTGGAAATTTTCTTTTTTGAGAATCAAGGGGAGGAAATCTTTTCAAGTCATGCTGATTTGCGTCTGCTAAAGGCTGGATTTTTTCGTAAATTCCTGGCTGCTGGTACGTCGACATACTTTGATCTTACGGTTCAAGGTTCTCCTTACGGATTTAGGATTCAACCCATACGTTGGGGAGACTCTGAATTCTTTGTGGGATTGGGTGCATCAAAAAGCGCTTCACGTTCCATTTTGCAAAATGTGAATTATGCTTTTTTTTCGGTCGTTGGAATGATTATTTTGTTACTTGTAGTTCTGAGTATTATTTCCTCTAAAATTTTGCTGAGACCTCTTTATGAATTGTTGGAAGGACTTCGGAAAATGGACATGAACCGAGGTCGAATCGAAGTGAAAGGCGTGGGAGATACAGAACTCGGACTATTGGTCGAGAGCTTTAATGATATGTCTCAACGTGTCTATCAAGTACAAAAGGACTTAAAGGCAAAGATCGACGAACTTGAGAGCGCCAATAGTGAGATCAGAGAAACTCAGGCTCGACTCGTGCATTCCGCAAAGATGGCAAGTCTGGGTCAGTTGGTTGCTGGAGTCGCTCATGAATTGAACAACCCCATTGGCTTCATATATAGCAATATGAGCCACCTCAATGAGTACTCTGAAAAACTCATAAAATTGATTGAGATTGCCCAGAAGGATCCCCAAAAATTAAAGGGTGAAATGAAGCGAGTTGATTTTAATTATATTGTTGAAGACCTTCCCAAACTGATTCACTCCTGTGAGGAAGGAGCGCGCCGGACAAGAGACATCGTCCTGGGGCTCAGGAGTTTTTCTCGATTGGAGGAAGGCCAAATCAAGGAGGCAGACATTCATGAGGGAATCGAAGAAACTTTGAGGCTTTTAACTGGCGAATTCAAAAATCGAATCAAGGTTCACAAGAAATTTGGAAAGATTCCCCATATTGTCTGCTATCCCAGTCATCTTAATCAGGTTTTTATGAATATTCTGTCCAATGCGGCCCAGGCCATTGAAGGTGAAGGTGAAATTTATATTGAAACAGGAAAGCTCGATTCGAACCGAATTTTTATTTCGATTCGAGACACGGGAAGGGGAATGGCGCAATCTACTGTAGAGCAGATTTTTGATCCCTTTTTTACAACCAAGTCGATAGGCAAGGGCACCGGGTTAGGACTCAGCATTTCTTACGGGATAGTTCAAAAACACGGGGGAGAACTTCTGGTGGAATCCGCATTAAAAAAGGGAACCCAGTTTAAGATCATTCTGCCTCGGCGAGGAATTCAGGAGTAAATCTGTACAATCATTTTTCAGCTGTCAAATGACTGTCGTGTTCCAATGGATCCAATTTCAAAAACACCATTGAAATCAAGTGGCTACGGAAAGTATTCTGGCGGATAATTTGCACCTAATGTTCATTTGTGAGGTTAACGATGGCCACGGCCAAGAATACCAGATCGATAAGGACGGGGCAAGGCGGATCGGAGTCTTCATTTTCTGATTCAGAAGAGGGTGGAAGGCTTCAGGGTTTTTTCCTTTTGTAATTATTTTGGCTTTGCTTGCGGTACTTTTGGAAAGCCAAGGTGTCTTTAAGCAACGAAAACATTCAATCGAGAAGCCAAAAGTTTCTGCGGTTAAAAAAATGGATCGTATCGATGACTATCTTGACAAGCAGATGCAGGATGCGGCGAAGATCTCTGAATTAAATGCGCTGCGAATCGAATTGGATAATCGTCGTTTGGCGCCAGCGCCTGTGACCGATTCTTCTTTTGTACATCCAAAGAGAAAGACAACTTGATCAAGGATATATTGGAGAGGAATCTGAGGACAATTCGGGCAAAGTGTTTGCGGATGTCAGTGGAACTGTGAAATACAATAGCCATGGGGATCCCGTTTTAAGGATGGATTCCATTTTGCAGCAAAAGCTATTTAGATTGGACTATGACAAAAGAAGTCGCGAGGAATTTGTGAGGCAGTTACTTGAAAATGCAGAGAGAGATGGTTTTCATCTTTCGATCAACGATAAACTAGAAGTCGTTGCTATTCAGCCGATTGCGAAAGATGTTCCTCTGCGCCTTCCTAGACGGGTCGACGATTCTGTGAATAAGAGGCCCGATCCATTCGACCCCAGTAATAGCGGCTCTCATTGAACCAAAGATCGTTTGAACCATTTGTTCTCTCGAAAACTAGTGAAGCTATGTCGAGTTACGATGACGTGATCAAGCACTGGGATCTGTACAAGACGTCCGATCCTCTGCAACTTATGGGTCAGACGAATATCATGAAGGGATGGAGTTGGATCGCCGCTGGGGTGATTGTGGCTGATAATCACTGTTGAGGAATTTGTGAGACAAGAGAATCGAATGATGTCCCGAGGGTGAACCAAACACGAGTCGACCGTGCCTCGAAAAAGACATTTTGCCGAAATAATTGTTTTGCAAGATGAGAGCCCCACAATCCAGAATTCCTCCACTTCAAAATCCATTTTGGACCTAAAAAACTGGGCAGCGCTCTCGCTGGTCACGATTTCCATCCTCCATCCCCTTGCAGTTCGAAATCCATATTTTTGCTTGCCGATTTTTCGGGTATCGGTGCAAAAATTGCGAAATAGCCCTCACAGGCTAGAATTCATATCAGGTGCAGCGCGGCGCGCTAAACGGACATGGACGGAAACTTGAGTCGCGTACAAAGAGCTGTTTTAAGGGCTTGCCTCGGTCTGGGTTTTCTCTCTAAGATGACTTATCTTTTTGAGGAGTTTAACCATGAACCGGAAATCCTATTCACTCGTTGCTCTCTTGGCATTTTTTATTCTTAGTTCTTGCGGGCCAAAAGCCTTTGTTAAAGGCGAATACGATGAGGATGTGAATCGAACTAACTTACTCAACGACCAGTGGTCAGAATCAGATATGCAGAATGCGGTTCGCGACTTGGTGTCTAGCGCGACAAGTCATTACTCTATATCTAGCGCTAAGCGCCCGCCCGTCGTGATGGTCACTCAACTTCAGAACAAGACGAGCGAGCACATTGACACTCAGAGCATTATGGATATGGTCCGAGTGGAGCTCTCTCGGGGTGGTCGCGTTGCTTTTGTCGACAAAGAAGCGCGGGAGGATATAAAGGACGAGTACGAGTATCAGGACTCAGGAATGGTGAATCGAGAGACCAAAAAATCGGCTGGTGGCCAGATTGGTGCGGACTTCATTATTAATGGTCGCTTGGACTCGATTGTACAACAGGCCGGCAAGGATAAATCGGTCTATTATAAAATTACTCTCAATATGACTAATCTTAAGTCGGGAATTATAGTTTGGTCGGATTACAAACAAATTCGCAAAGTTTTCCAAAAGCGTCGCGTTGGCATGTGATAGCAGGGAAAACATGCGATGAGTGATAGGAAATTGTCAGTCACACGGGCGAGCCTTCAAAGAGGACTCGCCTTTTTTTCTTTAAGCCTGATTGTTTTTGGCTGTGCCACCTTTGACTATAGGGCAGACAAGGCGCAAGAGCTGATTCGGAATAATAAGCTGGACCAGGTCATCATGGAGTTCAAAGAAAAGGCCTGGAAGGATTCAGATGATCGGCTGGTCTATTTATTTGACTACGGGATGGCCGCTCACATCGCTCGTAATTACGAAGAAAGTACCAAAGCTCTTCTTATGGCCGACCAGCTCTCTGAGGTAAAAGATTACCATAGTGTTTCGCGTATCGCTGGATCACTTTTGCTAAATGAGGGGATGGTTCAATACAAAGGCGATGACTATGAAAAAATATTGGTCAATGCGATTTTGGCGGTGAATTTTTTGATGCTAAATCAGCATGATGCGGCCCTTGTCGAAACCCGTAAGCTTAATCAAAAGCTCTATAATTACAAATATGAAGCCAAGAAAGACTATGAGCAAAACCCATTTGCATATTACCTCGCGGCAATGATTTGGGAATCTGATCGCAAATGGGACGATGCCTATAGATTATAAGAAATTCCGCGAATTGCATCCGAACTTTCCTTACATCACCCAGGATCTCATCAGGGCAGCGACTTTGTCTCAAAGAACAGAAGACTTGAAGGCTCTCAAGAAGGCTTACCCCGAAGTTGAGTCCAGAAAGCACTGGAAGGACAAGAGTTACGGTGAAATTGTTCTTATTTACCAGCAGGGGTGGAGTCCGCGGAAACGTCCTGACCCTTCTTCGCCGAGGTTACCAAAGCTTTTTCCTGTGAAATCGCGAACCACTCAGGCCAGAATGTCCATTGAGGGGGTCGGTGAGGAGAGAACCCGGCTTGTCTATTCGGTTCAGGACACTGCCATGAAGACGTTGGGTGATCAATATGCAGCCCTTGCCGCCAAGAGGGTAGCCGGTTTGGTCAGCAAGGCAGTCGTTGCTGACCAGGTCAGGCAAAAAAATTCAGCACTTGGGGACCTGGCTTGGATTGGAATGAATATATTAGACCGCGCTGATACTCGGCAGTGGTCAACCTTGCCAGAGACATTTCAGGTGGCTCGGATTTGGGCAAAAGAGGGGGCTCATAAAGTCAAAGTAGAAGGTCTCAATGACGCCGGCATGGCCTCTGGCGAAGAAATGGCTCCAGTCGAAGTTTTTGTCAAAGCCGGGAATAAGGTATTCATCAATTGGCGTTCTGTTCGCTGAACGTCCCGAGGATCAGTCATAAAAAATCACCACCTTCTATGCTCTGTTCCAAAAATGAAAACCCGGCATTTTGCGCCGGGTTTTAACTCATCTGAGTTACTAAGTCTAAATCTAAGAAATATCTTAATTGTTGAGACTTTTGTTGGAGTTTGGAAGATCAGGGGTGATTTCACTCAAGTTGCCACCATAAACACTACTTTGAGTGGCAGCATTTGCTGCGGTGGCCACTCTCTCTTCCAAAGACTGCTTGATATCGTCGGTAGAGACCTTGCTGATTTCCACAGGCTCGACTTTTTCGGTGATCGCCGGAGCAGGCTGTAAGTACGCATAATCCTTTGGAAAAGCTCCCAATTTTGCGAGATAGGCAGAAATACTGCCATTTCCATTTTGGATGATCTCACGCAGAGTAAATAGCGGAGCGTACTGAGAGGCCTTCTTTTCAGCCTCAAAAATGATCTGGGTTAAAGTGGCTGCGGTAATATCATTTTTAGTTTTATTATCGATGACCATAACATCTTCGCTATTGCGAATCATCTTCGCGATGTCGTCTAGCGTGACGTAGCAACTCTGCTGCGTGTCATAGAGCTTACGATTTTGGTACCGTTTGATGATTTTTGTTCTCACATTTGCCTTGTTAGCCATAATTTCCTGATTCACCAGACTGCCTCCCTCTGGAAGTATTTCCCCACTCAGTTCAACCATTAAGACCACAAATGGTCCCTCTGCCAGCCTCCTCGCTGGCGCTCCGGCTCGATTCCTGCGCGTCGCTTTCGCCTTTAAGCGCAACCGAAAGTTCAAGACAAGCCGAATCAACGGGCGGAACATAGCCCTGCCCGCCACAGCCTGTCAAGCTTGGGAATCTGGCTTTTTCATTAAAACCACCTATTAATGACACTAAGTATAATTTGGGGACTGCGGCAAATTGATGCCCAGAAGATGGACATAAAAACCACAATAATATCTAAGCCTTATTTTTTTATGAAGGCAGCAACCTGCGACCTGGCCCAAGGGCTGGTGGTGTTGATTTCGGGGCGAGCTTTCCTGCGTTTGAATCAAGCATCTCACTGAAGCTTCCGAAGAGGGGAGGAAGAACCCATTGGACTGTTTGGATTGGCTTGGAAAGGCAAGGAATGAGGGATTTGGGCACAAACCTATTTTTGGCGCTGCTGGCGAGTGCCTTTGCTTCGTCCTGCGCAGTTATGGTTCGTCGAGGCCAACAAGAGGGGATTTTAAGGGAATCAAATCTTACTAATCTTAATCCAGCTCCAAAAGCCTTTGATCCTCCAGACCACCAGGAGGGAGATGCCCCTAATATCGACAGCGCCTATTTGCAAAGCCAATCAGATTACCACTTTACTCTGGGCGAGTCCTATGGCCTCGAAGGAAATTCAGAGCGAGCCATTGAGGAATTTAAGATCACTCTGGCCTATGATCCCAATTCCGTTATGGTGAGACTTCGATTGTCGATTGAATATGTTCGACAGGGATTGCTCAGTGAAGCGATTGAGCAAGCCGAGATAGGTGTCAAACTTGACCCTCAGTCAACTGAGGGGAGGCTGCTGCTTGGAGGGCTCTACTCGTCACTCAAAATGTATGAGGAATCCCTGAATCAATATCGTGCAATTCTACTTTTCGACAAAGGGAATATCGATGCCAGAATCTATATTGGGGCTATTCTCGCTGAGCAAAAAAAATACGAAGAGGCCATTGCTCAATTCGAGGGCATTTCTCCTTATTTTGAGAAGTCTGAGAAATATAAGGCTCACTATTACGTTGGCAGGATAAGGACAGAACAGGGTGGGAAAAAAAATCTGAATCTTGCGGAAAAGGCATTCTCCAGCGCATTGAGCCTAAATCCTTCTGACGTGGAGTCAGTCCTAGCTCTGTCCAAGGTGTATGAGCAGCAAGGGAAAGCCAATCCTTCGCTAAAGCTACTTGAGTCCTATCAGGAAAAATTCGGTCCAAATCAACGTGTGGCTCAACAATTGTCGACTTTATATTTAGACCAAGAACAGTACGATGCTGCAGCCAAACAGTTGGAATTCATTGAAGGATTTGAGCCAGATGACTTATCAGTGAAATTTAGACTTGGCCTTTTGTATGTTGAAAAAAAGAATTATTTAGCGGCCGTAGAAAAGTTCCAGAGACTGCTCGAAATCGATCCTCAAGCAGATAGGCCGCGCTTCTATTTAGGAGCTGTTTTAGAGGAGCTGAAGCGTTACGACGAAGCTATTGAACATTTTCGTCAGATTCCCGCCAGCAGTGGTTTCTATTCAGATGCTGTCATACATGCTGCTTACCTGAGTAAAGTGGTTGGAAAATTTGACGCGGCGATAGGTATTATAGAATCCGCCCTTCAGCAGAGAGACGATCTGCCCCAATTCTACGCCTTTTATGCTTCGCTGCTTGATGATAAAAAAGCTTACGAAAAAGCTATTTCTATGCTGACGGGAGCTGTTGCCAAGTTCCCTCAGCACACGCAACTTCTGTTTTTCTTAGGCTCAATGCAGGATCGTGTGGGAAATACAAAGCAAACGATAGAGGCAATGCGAAGAGTGATCGAAATTGATACCAATCATGTCCAGGCTCTCAATTACCTTGCCTACACATTCGCTGAGCTCAATCAGAATTTAGAGGAAGCCGAGTCATTGGCACGCAAGGCACTTGGTTTTGAACCCAAGGACGGATATGTCCTTGATACGCTGGGTTGGGTTTTGTTTAAGCAAGGAAAAGTAACAGAGGCGATACCTCTGCTTGAAGCGGCACATAAAGCCAAATCAACAGAAAGCATTATTGCCGAGCACCTTGGAGACGCTTATTATAAATACGAGCTTGTTGAAAAGGCTCGCAGGATGTATCAAAAAGCTGTCGAGATTGAGATAGATGGTAACAAGATCGAGAAGATTCGGAAGAAAATTGCTGGAATTGATAATAAATTGGAATCGCCAAATGTTGAGATTCGCCAACCAGCGTCCGTTCTGGATAGCAAGTAATAGGAATTTTTTATATCTAGTTGGTTTAGGAGTCTTTTTTTTGGTATCAGGATGCCAAACGGCTCCGACCCGGTTTGAGGGTGCCAAAGAAGGATTTTGGAAATCAAAG
Source organism: Bdellovibrionales bacterium (assembly GCA_016714165.1). NCBI lineage: Bacteria > Pseudomonadati > Bdellovibrionota > Bdellovibrionia > Bdellovibrionales > Bdellovibrionales bacterium. The sequence goes on along the minus strand of JADJNU010000002.1, from coordinate 946,930 downwards.
GTACTTATACGTGACAAAAAACAGGATAAGTCATTTATTCTGAACGTTAATGTGAACGCAAAGCTGGGTGAACACCTGAGAATGGATGTCACAACTCCATTGGGTTCTCATGTGGCTAGCTTTGTCATGAATAAAAGTCAGGTGAGTTATTTTTTGGTGAACCAGAAAAAATTTTTTGTTGGGAAAAGTACTCCGCGCTCTTTGGAACCAATCATTTTGGCACCACTTGATCCGAACTTGATTTATAATCTTCTTTTCGATTTGCCAGTGGGTGGTTCGGGTTGGAATTGCAAGAAAGATAGCAGGGACTTCCTCCAATCCTGTAAAAAGGAATCTGAAAGCTTAGAGATGTCCTGGGAAGATCGCGTGATGGATAGGAAGATGGTAAAAATTGACCATCCGAGAGCGCAGATACAGATCAATTTCATTGAATATGCCGGAAAGGTCCAAAATAAGAAGGATCTTTTTGCGCTTGATGTTCCGAAGGGATTTGAAGTTTTGTCATTTCAATAATGTTCTCGACAAAGGACCAGAGATCATTTCCCTGCGTCTCAATTTTAGACCAGTCCATTTTTTCATTAGAGTGTTTAATTCAGCAACTTTCGTTGTGGATCTGTTCTCAATCCGGCATAATAAGGTTGGGCTCACTGATGCAGAGTGGGTCAATTTGAGAAATCTCATCCACCAGAGGAGAAGACGATGTCGACTGGGTTGGGCGGAAACAATCTGAATATTAACGACTTGATTAAATCGCATTATCGGTCTGATCGCTACAAGGATTTGGCATGGTCGGGTACACTCAATGATTACTTGAATTTGGTAAGAGAGAATCCAAAAATTACTCGCAACGCCTTTCAGCGCATGTATGACATGGTGGTGGAAGCTGGGGTAGTCGATTACATGGATGTAAAGAAGCAGATAACTCACTACAGGTTCTTCGATGATGAGAAGAACGGTGGGAAAGATGCCGTTTTTGGATTGGATATTCCGTTGATGAAATTGGTCAACGTTTTAAGATCGGCAGCTCTTGGATATGGGACTGAAAAGCGCGTCATTCTTCTTCATGGGCCGGTAGGAAGTTCTAAATCAACTATTTGTCGATTATTAAAAAGAGGAATTGAAGAATATTCCAAGTCCGACAACGGTGCACTTTACACTTTTGAGTGGGTTGACGAGTCTGGCGCACATGAGGATATTTTCGGTCGGGGAGTGAGAGTATTTCCAAGTCCTATGCACGAGGAACCGCTCCTGCTGATACCGGAGGAAGTTCGTCCTAAGCTGATTGAAGAGCTGAATCGTGGGAATAAGTCTGAGTTTAGAATCGGCATTACAGGAGATCTTTGTCCTCCCAGTCGCTATATTTATAAGCGATTGTTAGAGAAATACGGCGGTGATCTCGCACGTGTATTAAGTCATGTGAGGGTGAGGCGGCTTGCGCTGAGCGAGGCTGATCGAGTAGGAATTGGCACTTTTCAACCCAAGGATGAAAAAAATCAGGATAGCACAGAACTCACAGGTGATTTAAATTATCGAAAAATTGCTGAATATGGTTCGGACTCTGATCCTCGCGCGTTTAATTTTGACGGAGAGTTTAATATTGCCAATCGTGGGGTGATTGAATTTGTCGAAGTTTTAAAGCTTGATGTGGCTTTCTTGTATGATCTTTTGGGGGCTTCACAGGAACACCGAGTTAAGCCGAAGAAATTTGCTCAGACGTTCATTGATGAAGTGATCATTGGACACACAAATGAGCCAGAGTACCGAAAGCTTCAGGACAATGAGTTTATGGAAGCCCTGAGGGATCGGACTGTAAAAATTGATATTCCGTATATTACAAAATGGAAGGATGAAATCAAAATTTATAAAAAGGATTTTAACTCACAACGAATGCGTGGAGTGAGTATAGCTCCCCACACGGTCGAAATGGCCGCGATGTGGGCGGTGTTGACTCGTTTAGAAAAACCCAAAAAAGCAAATCTTACTCGTATTCAAAAACTAAAATTGTATGATGGAAAAACTCTTCCGAGCTACACAGAGGACAATATTAAGGAGCTGAGAAAGGAAGCGAAGAGAGAAGGATTAGATGGAATTTCTCCTCGTTATGTCCAGGATAAATTGTCTAATGCCATCGTCAGAGCTCAGCAGTCGAACCGAGGTTCGGTCAATCCATTTATGATGATAAATGAATTAGATAGTGGTCTCAGGCACCATTCCTTGATTTCATCTGAGGAGATCAAGCAAGACTATCGCGAACTTTTGAGTATCATCAAACAAGAATACGAAGAGATCATAAAGGGAGAAGTGCAACGTGCCATCAGCGCTGATGAGGGGGCCTTGGCTCGCCTTTGCTCCAACTATATTGATAATGTGAAGGCCTACACTCAAAAGGAAAAAGTTAAGAATCATTTCACTGGCCAGAACGAGGAGCCTGATGAGCGTTTGATGAGATCAATTGAGGAGAAAATTGAGATCCCTGACTCTCGGAAAGATGATTTCAGACGTGAGATTATGAATTATATCGGAGCCATCTCTCTCGATGGCAGAAAGTTCGATTACAAAACAAATGAGCGGCTGCAGAAGGCGCTGGAACTCAAGTTATTTGAAGACCAAAAGGACAGTATTAAGCTAACGTCATTGGTTTCCTCAGTGGTTGACAAGGATACTCAGGAAAAAATCGATATCGTGAAAACTCGATTGATCAAAGAGTTCGGATATGACGAGATTTCTGCCACTGATGTTCTGCACTATGTTGCGAGTATTTTTGCCAGAGGTGATGTAAAGGATAAGAAATAAATTTGGAAGGTAAACTTAGAAAATGGGTATCAGAGAAGATAACAACCGTTTTCGTGAAATCGTGCGTGGGCGCATCAAGCAGAATTTTAAGAAATATGTCACACAGGGCGAGATGACCGGACGTCGGGAGCAGGAGTTGGTTAAGATACCAATTCCTCATATCGATATCCCTCGCTTTAAGTACGGTCCAAAACAATCGGGAGGAATCGGTCAAGGGCAAGGTCAGGCTGGCGAAAAGGTGGATGGCGATCAATTGGGAGCTGGAGCCGCTGGCGAGAGCCCGGGGGAACATTTCCTTGAGGTTGAAATTCGAATTGAAGAGCTGGCTGACATTTTGGGTGAGGAGCTAGAGTTGCCCCGTATTCAACCCAAGGGCAATAAAAATACAGATGTTGCTTCTTTAAGGTATACGGGTAGATCGCCGGTGGGTCCGGAAGGCCTTCGTCATTTCAAGGCGTCTTACAAGGAAGCCTTGAAAAGATCATTGTCAAGCGGCACCTACGATCCATTGGAACCTTTTGTCGTGCCGATTCGGCGTGATATGCGCTACAAGACTTTTCGAAAAGTCATTAAGCCTCAGGCCAATGCGGTTGTCATTTATATGATGGACGTTTCTGGTTCGATGGGAGATGAGCAAAAAGACATCGTTCGTATGGAAAGCTTCTGGATTAATGCCTGGCTAAAGCGAAATTACAAAGGTTTGGAGACTCGTTTTATTATTCATGATGCTGCAGCGAAGGAAGTGGATGAGAAAGTTTTTTTTAGCACGAGTGAATCCGGAGGCACGCTGATTAGTTCCGCATACCGGCTCTGTCAACAGATAATTGAGGCTGATTATCCAGTGGAACATTGGAATATTTATCCATTTCATTTTAGCGATGGAGACAATTGGAGTGGGGAGGACACGAGGGCTTGTCTGGCGCTTCTCCAAAAATTTTTTTTCCCCAAGGTGAATATGTTTGGATATGGCCAGGTAGAGAGTAAGTATGGAAGCGGACAGTTTCTGAAGGATCTTGAAAAAGCTTTTCCAGCTGAAGACAAATTGGTGATCAGTAAAATTGAGAGCAAAGATAAGATTCTACAATCAATTAAGGATTTTTTGGGAAAAGGGAAATAGCTAATGGCTAATATTACCCCTGAATTGGAAAGAGAGCGGCAGCGAATTTGCAAAATAGCAAAGGACGTCGGCCTTGATTTTTTCGAAACAATTTTTGAATTGGTCACGTATGACCAAATGAACCAAATTGCCGCTTACGGAGGTTTTCCCGTCAGATATCCACACTGGCGGTTTGGAATGGAGTATGAACAGCTCGCAAAAGGCTATGAGTACGGCCTATCTAAAATTTATGAGCTTGTTATCAATCACGACCCTTGTTACGCCTATTTGATGGAGGGCAATGAATTTGTTGATCAGAAGCTGGTGATGGCTCATGTTTTTGGTCACTGCGATTTCTTTAAAAATAACCAATGGTTTGCTCCGACAAATCGCAAGATGATGGATACAATGGCCAATCATGGCACTCGAATTCGTCGTTATATGGACCGCCATGGCATGGACACAGTTGAAGACTTCATCGATGTTTGCCTAAGTCTCGAGAACTTGATCGATAGGCACAGTCCTTACCAATTGAGAGCTTCGAGTGGATCAGAAAGTGACCAGTCTTCGGCTTCAAATGAATCCGGAGGTTCTCGATTTAATGTTCACCGTGATTACATGGAGAAATATATCAATCCTCCAGAGATCATGGCGGAAGAGGCGAAGGAGAGAATGGAGAGGGCTAAGTTTGAGCGTCGCCATTTCCCTCCAGAGCCTGTTCGCGACATCCTCAACTTTTTAATTCATTACGCACCGCTAGAATCTTGGCAGCAAGATGTCATGTCGATCATTCGGGAGGAGTCGTACTACTTTGTGCCTCAGGGGATGACCAAAATTATGAATGAGGGTTGGGCTTCCTATTGGCACTCTCGCCTAATGACAGAGCGAATAGCGACGGATTCTGAGATCATTGATTTTGCCGATCGGCACAGTGGGACGATGGCCATGTCGCCATCGGGATTTAATCCCTATAAAGTCGGCATAGAATTGTTTCGAGATATTGAGGAGCGTTGGAATAAGGGCCAATATGGAAAACAGTGGGAAGAGTGCCAAGAAATGGATGCCCGTAAGAATTGGGATACAAAAGAGTTCAAGGGTCGTGAAAAGATTTTCCAGATTCGTCGAAACTACAATGACGTCACATTTATTGATGAATATTTGACAGAAGATTTCTGTGTTCGAAATCGGATGTTTGTTTATAAATTCAATAAACGTACGGGACAGTTTGAAGTAGATACTCGGGATTTCAAGGCGATAAAATCAAAGCTCTTGTTTCAGTTGACGAACTTCGGTCAGCCAATCATCAATATAGTCGATGCTAATTTTGAGAATCGCGGCGAACTTCTTTTGACTCATTCATATGAGGGCGTAGAGATGCAGCCGGACTATATGCAGGCCACGATGAAAAACATGTTTACTGTCTGGAGGAGACCCATCAATGTGGCTACAGTTCTTGATAATGAACGTCGAGTTGTGAAATTCGACGGAAAGGAATTTAAGACAATTCTGCTTTCAGATCTTCCTGTTGGTGAGGCCAATGAAGATCCAACTGACAAAAAGGCCTAAGATCTAGTCCTCTTCCGTGTCGCGATTCTTCATATGACCGTCATCGTCATCGTCGTCATCAGAGCTGCTGGCTCTCGCAAGACGGTCAACATCCTCGGCTCGATCCGCCTCTATTTTGAATAGCCATCCATCGCCATAGCAATCTTCAAGAATGAGAGAGGGGTTTTCAATGACGGCATCGTTGAGTTCAACCACGCGCCCTTTTAAGGGTGAGTAAAGATTTAAGGGGCCCTGGTCTGTTTCTAGCTCGCCACAAATGCCATCCGGGCTGACAAATTCACCTTCTTCGGGTAGGCCAATGCTCAAAATTTCTGAAAATTCATCAAGACCGGCTTCGTTAATTCCAATAGAAATAATGCCGTCTTCCTCGGCCTGAATCCACTCATATCCCATGTAAGTAATTACATCATCCATATGTTATCTACCCTGTCTCAATTCACGTTATTCAAAATGAAATAAGAGACTAGCAAAGGTCCTCCTATCTGCCAAAAGAAAAACCGACTCTTTGAGAAGTCGGTTTTGCTTATGTGGCCAAAAAGCCCCACTATTGGAGAGGACGCATGACCTAAAGATCGTAATACAAATAGAATTCAAAGGGAGAAGGCCTCTGCAATGAGGGAATAATCTCTCTTTCGTATTTGTAGTCAATCCAAGTCTGAATCAGATCCTTGCTAAAAACATCTCCTTTAAGAAGAAAATCCATGTCCTCTTGAAGAGCTGTGAGGGATCGGTCAAGTGTAGCTGGAACGCTTGGGACCTTCGCTGCTTCCTCTGGTGGCAATCCGTAGATATCTTTATCGAGAGGATCTCCAGGATGAATTTTATTCATAACCCCATCGAGTCCAGCCATAAGGATTGCGGACATCGCAAAATAGACATTGCTGCTTGGATCTGGTGTTCTGAATTCCAAGCGCTTTGCCTTCGGGTTAGGTCCTGAGTTGGGAATTCTTATTGCCGCAGAGCGATTGCGAAAACTATAGGCCAACTTGGTGGGCGCTTCAAATCCAGGTACCAGACGTTTATAAGAGTTTGTAGTTGGGTTAGTAAACGCGCAGATGGCAGGGGCGTGCTTTAAGATGCCTCCGATAAAGTAGAGACCCATCTCGCTGAGGCCAGCATATTTGTCGCCCGCAAAAAGAGGCTCTCCGCCCTTCCAAAGAGAAACGTGAGTATGCATTCCAGATCCGTTGTCACCGTAAATTGGCTTCGGCATAAACGTGGCCGATTTCCCGTGACGTCGGGCTACGTTCTTCACGATGTATTTGAACCACTGCATTTTGTCAGCCATTTCAATCATCGCGTCATATCGGATATCGATTTCGCCCTGACCGGCCGTCGCGACTTCGTGATGTTGTCGTTCAACAATCATTCCGCATTTTTCGAGTTCCAAGCAGATTTCAGTACGCAAGTCATGATGCGTGTCGGAGGGTAAAGCCGGAAAATAACCCTCTTTGTGGCGTGGTTTATATCCGAGATTTCGGCCTTCATCTCGACCCGAATTCCAAGTCGCCTCGTCCGAGTCGACCTGATAGAAGCCACCATAGGCCGTTTGCTCATAGCGAACGTCATCGAAGATAAAAAACTCAGCTTCGGGTCCAAAATAGGCCGTATCTGCAAGTCCAGTGGATTTTAGGAAGGAGTTCGCCCGTTTGATGACGTTACGAGGATCTCGATCGTAGGGTTCCCCAGTTTCAGGAAGAACAACATCGCAGGTGAGCGAAAGAGTGGGAACTTGCATGAATGGGTCGACAAGTGCCGTCGCTGCATCAGGCATAACGAGCATATCTGACTCGTGGATATTGCGCCAACCGCGAATCGAACTCCCGTCGAAGCCGAGGCCGTCTTCAAAAACCTCAACGGACAGCTCACTTATCGGGATGGTGAAGTGTTGCCACATTCCTGGCAGGTCAGTGAATTTAAAATCCACCATTTTACATCCGCGCTCTTTTGCGAACTTTATGGCATCTGCTGGCTTCATTTTTTCTCCTTAGATTTAAACAGTTAATTTATTTGCAACTAACTTGGTCATTCTTCATCATCTGTGGCCATGTGGCTTCGCGCCACAGAGGTCCGCGAAGCTCTGCAGTTCAGACAGCTTCCTCGTTTCTCTCGCCAGTTCTTATTCGTAAGGCACCTTCAACAGGAAGAATAAAAATCTTGCCGTCGCCAATTTTTCCCGTGTGAGCTGCTCGCTGGATCGTTTCAACCGCAGGCTCAACAAGGGCATCGTTCAAAATAATTTCCAATTTAACTTTTGGGAGAAAATCCACAACATATTCAGCGCCCTTGTAGATCTCAGTTCTCCCCTTTTGGCGTCCAAATCCCTTAATTTCAGTTATGGAGACGCCCTCTACTCCGAGCTCGGATAGGGCCTCGACAACATCATCCAATTTGAAGGGCTTGATTATGGCCTCAATCTTTTTCATTATTCTCTCTGGGCGGGTTTGCGAGAACATACCAAAACAAATTCTTCAGTCAAACTGTAAATTACATGTGATCAGTGGTATTCCAGTGCCCACACGCCAGGCGAAGGGGGGAGTTGGTGAGGGAAATCGAGTGAGTCAATTTGGTAAAACTTTCGCGGCTAATTTTCGCTGTGATCAGGAGTGGCATGAAATACCCTGTGAATCTGTTTAATGTCGTATTGATTCAGCCTGAAATCCCTCAGAACACCGGCAATATTGGCAGAACTTGCGTTGGTTATCATTCCTCTCTTCATTTGGTCGGTCCCCTCGGATTCGAGATCTCAGATCGGCAGCTTAAACGAGCGGGCCTGGATTACTGGCCCCACCTTGAATGGGCGGAGTATTCCAATTGGTCCGATTGGTGGGAGACAGTTCCGGATAAATCGAGAGTATTCTTTATGTCGACGAAAGCGGAGAGACCGATCTACGAGATTGAATTTCAGGTCGGAGATTGGTTGGTTTTCGGTTGCGAAACGAGAGGGTTGAAGGAGGAAATTATTACATCTTTCTCCTCGCGAACTTTTCGTATTCCAATGCGTGGCTCGATCAGGAGCCTGAATTTGGCAACTTCGGTAGCCGTCGTTCTTTATGAGGGGACGAGACAATTCGATTTCAAGTGATTCTCGGTTTTTCTAGGCCCGAAAGCTGAGGAGATCGATTGACGCGCAAGGCACCCTGGTGCCAGTTGGAGAAATCTTTGTGCTCCTGATGTTGCCAATCCTCAACCTAGATAACATAATGGGGCCCTGTTTATTATCAAACTTTAGGAATAAGAGATGTTTGTAAAAACTTTATCGAGACTTTTTGGTACAAAACATGAGCGGGACATGAAGCTCCTCCAGCCAGTCGTCCAGGAAATTAATCGTTTGGAGCCAAAATTCAAGGCAATGTCAAATGATGACCTTAAGGCCATGACGCCTGCTTTTATTGAAAGAATCGCCAACGGAGAATCTCTGGATAGCGTTTTGCCTGAATCCTTTGCCGTGTGCCGTGAGGCCGCCAGCCGAGTTTTGGGGATGCGCCACTATGATGTGCAATTGATAGGTGGGATGACCTTGCACAAAGGGGCCATTGCGGAGATGAGAACGGGAGAGGGTAAGACTTTGGTAGCGACGCTACCCGTTTACCTTAATAGCCTGACAAAAAAAGGGGTTCACGTTGTTACCGTGAATGATTATTTGGCCAAGAGAGATGAAGAGTGGATGGGTCGCCTTTATAAGTGGCTCGGCATGACAACCGGAACAATTGTTCACGATCTGGATGATCGAGAGAGACAACAGAGTTACGGTGCGGATATTACATATGGCACAAACAACGAATTTGGATTTGATTATCTTCGCGACAATATGAAGTTTGACCTACGTGACTATGTTCAGAGGGAGCTTAATTTTGCAATTGTTGACGAATGTGACTCTATTCTTATCGATGAGGCGAGAACCCCGCTGATTATTTCGGGACCTTCTGAAGATTCTACAGATAAATACTACGAGATAAATAAGATTATTCCTCATCTGAAATTAGACATTCATTTTACAATGGAAGAGAAATCGAAAACAGCCTCTCTGACGGAAGAGGGAAATAGTCGCGCTGAAGAAATGCTCGGTATCGATAATCTCTATGATCCACGTCACATCGCGCTTTTGCACCACATTTACCAGGGGTTGAAAGCCTATCATCTTTATAAACTTGACGTTGATTATATGATTAAAGATGGAGAGGTTGTCATTGTTGACGAATTTACTGGAAGACTGATGCCAGGAAGAAGGTGGAGCGATGGACTGCACCAGGCAATAGAGGCAAAAGAGGGCGTTAGGGTGAAGAGCGAAAATCAAACTCTTGCGACCATTACGTTTCAGAATTACTTCCGAATGTACAATAAAATGGGAGGAATGACGGGAACTGCGGAAACTGAGGCTGTCGAATTCAAAAAGATCTATAACCTTGATGTTTTCGTGATTCCAACAAATATGCCAATTTGTCGTCAAGACAAAGATGACGTGGTTTATAAAACCGAAACGGCAAAGTTCAAGGCTATTGCTGAGGATATTAAAGAGAGAAATGCAAAAGGCCAGCCTTGCCTTGTGGGGACAGTAAGTATTGAAAAATCTGAGAAGTTGAGCTCGGCCCTCAAGCGAATGGGTGTGACCCATAATGTTTTGAATGCCAAACACCACGAGCGTGAGGCCGAAATCGTAGCCCAGGCGGGACGCAAGGGAGCTATTACGATTGCGACGAATATGGCGGGTCGTGGGACCGATATTGTTTTGGGCGGAAATGCAGAATTTTTGGCAAAACAGGGAGGAAAGGAAGAGTCGTCTGACCAGTACAAAGAAACTTTTGCTAAGTGTAAAGATTTGTGTGGAAGAGAAAGATCAGAAGTGGTTGCGGCAGGGGGACTGTACATTATTGGCACAGAAAGACATGAATCACGCCGAATAGACAATCAGCTTCGGGGTCGTTCTGGTCGTCAGGGAGACCCCGGAGAATCTCGGTTTTATTTATCGCTCGAAGATAACCTGATGAGAATTTTTAATGGTGAACGAATCCAAAAAATAATGAATACCTTGAAGGTTCCAGAGGATGAGCCAATTGTTGCTGGCATGGTGACGAGGGCTATTGAGGGAGCGCAACGGAAAGTTGAAGGACATAACTTCGACATACGTAAACATCTTCTGGAATATGATGACGTCATGAATAAGCAGCGTCATGCAATTTATACGCAACGGCGAATGCTTTTGGCTGGAAAGAACATCGAGCGAACGGTTTTGGACTTCTTGGGGGAAGTCAGTTCTCAAATCCTAGATACCTTTGCCAATGAAAGCGTAAAAACCAGCGAATGGGATTTGGATGGGCTAAATACCGCTTTGCGCCAGCAGTTTGGAGTCACATTTGAAAAGGCTCAGCTTGCGAGTCTTCCGAGTGACACGCTTACAAATGTTGTCAGCGAAGCAGTGAAGGCTGTCTACGATAGACAGAAGGCCAAGCTTGGTGAGCATTTTGAGCAGATTGCGAAAATGATCTTGTTGCAGACGATAGACCACAAATGGAAGGAACATCTGCAAAATATTGATCGCTTGAAAGAGGGGATTAATCTTCGCGCCTACGCACAGAAAGATCCGGTCATCGAATACAAGAAAGAAGCCTTCACGGCATTTGAAGCGATGAATACAATGATCATGGTGGAGACAATCGAGAAGTTACTGAAGATTCAGGTGGCTTCACCTGAATTGGCAGCTGAAGAGTTCTCTGAGGAGCGCGCCCGTGATTTTAATGAATCAGAATACAGTTATGAGGGACCAGAAGAGGAGGCGATTGGAAGGTTTGGTGCGCCAACTGCGGGCGCGGGGCTTCCTTTTGCGCGTCCTGACGAAGGTCGAGGTGGTCACCCGACTCGGGGACAGGAGATATTTCTGTCCCGTGGGGGCGATTCAAATGATTACCCGAAATTAAACCGTGCCCAGCGCCGCGAGGCGGAAAAAAAGAACAAGAAGAAGCTTAAATTTTAAAACCAAAGTAGGATGAGGGGAGCTGTTTCCTGGGATTGGCTCCGAGCGAGGATTGAATATGGCTGTCCTTTGTCCTGTGTGCAATGGCTTTCTCGAAGAAGATTTTGGTCTTATGAGCTGTCCGACATGTGGCGCTTCCTTGTTTTTTGAAATTGATGGCTCAGTTCGAAGCTATGACGAGGATAGAAAAGGGGAAAGTCCTCCATCTTTGGGGCCATCAGAAATTCAAATTCAACCCGTCGACTCAGAAGATATCAGCGGAGGCGATGGATCTATTGAGTTTGTAGACAGTATGGCTGTTGTCGAGTTTCCCTTGGACGAGGGCGCAGATGAAGGAATGCTTCTCGAAGACAAGGGACCCTATCATGATCAAGAATTTGGTCTTGGTGTCGGCCTTAATTCAGAACCGAATGAGGATGAACCAGAGTCAGAATCAAATCCAAACCGGGATCGTGGTCGCGCTCAAGCTGATGATCAGGGACTTGATGATTCACAAAAGGGTGAGGATTTGAGATTAGATCAAAATTTTTTGGATGGGGATCTCGGTTTAAATCAAGGAGAAGTTTATTCCTCCGGCACAGATCAAAATATCAGCCAGAACCAGAATGGGTCAGTGGGTAATTTATCCAACATGAATGATCTGGCCGCCTATGGCAATTCTGAGGAGTCGATGGGCAGAGAGGGACCTCTTCGAGTACGGGTTATTGTCGAGGGGATTGATTCGCCAGAGATACGTGAAGAAGTGAAGGGTGCTTTGACGGACAGAAAATTTTTGTGGGATGTCGAGGGAATAATGCGAACGATTAACTCGGGTTGTTTGGTCATCGAAAGTCTAACGCCTTTGAAAGCCGCTATCTTTATTGAGAGAATCAAGGGTCTTCCTTTGGAAGTCCGTTGGGAACAGTCCGCAATTAACAAGGTTTGAGGAGAGATATAATACCGGTGCTCTATCAAATGCTTATTTTCATTCTTGTTCTGATGCGAGCGGATGTATCATTTTCCAAGACCGGCGGTAACGAATACACGAAACTTTATTCGCAGAAGTCGAATCTTGAGCTTGAAATCTCGACTCATCAGAAAGCCCTAGAGGCACTTATACTTCGAAAAAATTCTGCTTCTGATGCTGCTTCCAGAAATCAAACTGTCGAAGAAATATTGCGTGTGCATGCTGAATTGCAAGCGTCGATCAGCCAGTACAATCAAACCCTCAAAGATTTGACCTATCGGTTTCCCGAAAAAGGAAATGAATCAAAGCGGCAATACGCTCCGATGAAAAATCGGACGATTGATCAGATCGAGAGGGAAATGGGAATTGATGCTTCTCTCTCTGCCATCAAAGAAAAATTGATAAGAAATATGCGCCTTTTCAGGGGCCAGACGCGAAGTTATCCGGAACCGCAGATTCAGGCGGAAAGCGGTCGCCATCTTCTTCTCATCGCAAGGAGGGCATACAAAAGGACGAGAGAATTCGATTGGTGAAATGAGCTTGAGTCAGAGTTGATCAGGGGGTACTATGCCCCAAATTTTCAAGGGTGTGTCAAAATGCGTGAGAAGTTAATTCAATTTTGGGAGTCCAATAAGGTTTTTGTCGGATTTCTTGTTTTTGTTGTTCTCTTTAGGGTGAGCATTGCCGATCAGTACCATGTTCCAAGCGGATCTATGGAACCCACAATTGCCATCGGTGATAGAATTTTCGTCAATAAACTAACCTATCAGGTAAAAGTTCCGTTCACAAACTTGGTTTTATTTAAGTTGGGTGAACCACTCAGGGGAGATATCGTGGTTTTCGAAAAGCCCGGCGATCACACTGTGATGGTAAAGCGCCTGATTGGACTCCCCGGGGATTTTTTGGAAATAGAAGAGGGATTCATACGAGTTAATGGAGAGACATTCTTTCTTCCGGGAGAGGACCCTCCCGAACAATTGAAGAACGCTCACAAAAATGGACTCGGTATTAAGTATCATGAGCTGATGTCCGGACATGAGCACACGGTTCAGCGGCTACCTTATCGGGAACAGTACGATGCAATCAAATTTCGAGTGCCCGATGACCATTTCTTTTTCATGGGAGATAATCGAGACAACAGCAACGACAGCAGGGCTTGGGGAACAGTTCCACGAGATCTGCTAAAGGGACGAGCGAGTCGCGTTCTGTACTCAATGGTATTTGATGGATTCGTCCCCAAATTTAAATTTGAAAGGACGGGGAGGAATCTCTATCTGCCGTCAGACGACAATTCCGGAGAAGAGAAACCGACTGGCATCAATTAAACCCTTCGCGCCCCGCACATTTTTTAGTAAGTGAAGTGGTTTCTTTCTTGATATTCATTTTTGGGGGGCCTTTTCTTCCTCGACAGGATCAATGGATCTCAAGTTTTCGGTTTTTTGACGCGAAGAGTTTATTTTCTCTTCATATTCATGCATAGAGGAAACATTTTTCAGTTCCCTTTCCAAAGGAGTTTCTGAGCGGAACTGTTCGATTGTCACAACTCGTCCGTTCTCGAAGGAGACCCCTTTGACGATTTGTTCATCACCCTGAAAAAAGACAAAAACCCACTGATCCTGATCCTTAACGCGAAAAGTTCTCTGGGGTGAACCCATGATCTCTACAACATCTGATTTTGACTGACCAACTTGAATCGTATCAAAGGCCATATGGGCTGGCGTTGAGCATCCTGCCGTTGAAAAGACAAATCCAATAAAGAGTAGCTTCACTGAGAGCCATACGCAGTGGCGAGCAATCATGTTAGACAGTCCTATTCATCATTTTCCAGAGGCGGGTGGGGCACCCCACAATTTCTGAGGAGAACGCCTCCACTTTAGTCTAGTGCGCAGAATCAAAAATGGGGAGGGCAAATCTCATAATGAGTCAGTTTACCCGAATTAGTCGGAGGAAGTGCCATTTAAATGATTTTCAGCGTATTTGTATCGATAATTCGTGTTTCAATGGTTTTGACTAAGCAGGGTGCACTGTGGTGTATAGCGAACCTTAACAAATATCGCAATAATTTCTCTAAACCTGGGGGGGAGTGGCTGGCAGGCCATGAAAAGTCCACAGGAAAGGCTGAAAGACTTTATAATGCCTGTTCAACAACTTCGAGCTGAGATACTGGTAATTATCTACTTTTTTTTATTTGTATTGGTCGCAAGCCAGTTTTGAGGCGATTCAGCGAATCGATGAATTATTAATTATGGCTCACAAGCGTTTTCAATCAAAGTTTAGGATTTTCTTAGTTTCTTCAATTTCAGTCCTGTTTTTTTTCATCATTTTGGTTACTTGCTATTTCACCCTTGTGCGTCCTCGTTCTTCGAAAAATGAGACAAAGAACGATTCAATTTTGGGGGGCAACCGACCTTCTGGTCGACGGCCTTGGGAGCATTCGCAGGAAATGGTTAGCCGCGGGAAAGAGGTCTTTACAATGTATTGCGTTTCGTGTCATGGAAAGGGAGGTCGCGGAGACGGGCCCGGTGGGGCAGGTATCGTTCCTCCTCCTCGTGATTTGGTCGCCGCTCGATGGAGAAAGGGCGGTTCATCGAAAGAACTTTTCGTCACCATTTCTGAAGGGATTGACGGGACTTCGATGGGGTCTTATCGACATTTGGATAAGCTTGATCGTTGGGCTCTCGTTCAATTTGTCAGGTCAATCGCGGAAATAAATTCAGTCGATAGCCTCTCCGACTTGGAGGATTTTGTGACAAAAGCCCTATAAATAAGAAAAGTCTCGATTTAATCTTTCTTTTAAAATGAGCAATATAACTGAGGTGAACAAATGAAATTGGGATCTCTTAAAAGTTCGAAGTTTCGAGATGGCGAATTGATTGTCGTGAGTCGAGATGGCAAACGCGGTGTGAAGGCGGAAGCAGTCGCTCCCTCTCTCCGTGAGGCTGTTGAGAATTGGAATGAATGCTATCCCAAGCTAAGAGTTCTTGAGGATTTGCTAAACAAGAACGATGTAAATGGAATATTTGAAATTGATGAGAACCAAATGCACGCAGCGATGCCACGATCATTTCAGTGGTTAGACGGTTCTGCTTTTATCAATCATGTCAAATTGCTTCGTCAATCTAGAAATATGCCGTTGCCTGAGAATATGCTGACAGTTCCGCTTATGTATCAGGGCGGAAGCGACTGCTATCTTGCACCTCGGGAAGATATCCCTCAAATTGATTCCGGACACGGCACAGATTTTGAGGCTGAGGTTGCCGTCATTTTAGATGATGTGCCAATGGGCGTAAGTTCAGATGATGCGCTTAAATATATTCTATTGGTCGTTCTGGTAAACGACGTATCCTTAAGGGGTTTGGCTGTCGACGAAATGACTCAAGGACTTGGTTTTTTGCAATGTAAGCCGAGTTCCACTCTGTCGCCTTTTGCTGTAACTCCCGATGAATTGGGAAGTGCTTGGGTAGGGGGTCGCGTTCATTTGCCTCTTCATGTTGAATACAATGGCGAGATTTTCGGACGAGCCGATGCGGGTCAAATGCATTTTCATTTCGGGCAACTGATTGCACATGCTGCTCGAACAAGAAATCTAACCGCTGGAACAATAATTGGGAGCGGGACGGTCTCGAACGAAGAAGAGGGGCGAGGATCAAGCTGTTTGGCTGAGAAAAGGATGCTTGAAAAGCTTCATGAAGGCATTTTTAAAACTCCCTTTATGAAGGTTGGAGACTCCGTAAAGATTGAAATGAAGGACAAAAATGGCAACAGCCTGTTTGGAACAATCTTTCAGCGAGTCACTAAGTGGGAAAAATAAGACATCGGATATCTTTGCTTACCGACAATTGTCAGATGTCCGGATCTCACTGAACCAATTCAGTTCTACATTTATCCCTGCCACTTTGAACATTAAATAAATGGTTTAGTTCATCCGTTGCCTTGAAGGGAAACCCGACCCTCTATGGTCCTTAAATCTTTCTCTACTCGTCATAACTTTTTTTTTTTTCGGAGACGCCCAACGGAGTAAATCCCCTACCGTTCTATTAATTGTTTAATATCTTGTCTTCAAGCACTAGGCGGTTTTGCCCGCATCCTTCCGAATACACTGAATAAATAAAGTCTTTCAATTGCAGGTAGAAACTCCCCGGACATCAGGGAAGATCGAGTTTGCATCATCGCCCTGTCTTTCAAGAAACAGAATTACTACAGTCTTTCTTATCATTAAATTATCACCCCCTCGGCTTATTAAGGACCCTACCTATATCTTGAGGCACCACAAGTCCGGTGTTTATGGAGTCTGGCCTCGGGCGCCGTCGGAGCCCTCTCCTGATATATATAACCTCGCAAACAGCCGGCGCGGTTTCCACACGGCTTCCATTTAAAACCCTGGACTCACGCTTGGACTTCTGTTTGCTTGAAGTTTTGGGGAGCCGGTGGGGAACTCGCTTTCTGCAAATAAATCTCCGGGAGAAATATATAAAATCCACCTTCGAAAATTGATTTGTCATGGGATAATTTTTAACTTCGGTAGCCCCTCTGGGCAAAACACAATTTGGGATCAGGCTTCTGGTATTGGCCATTACCTTGTTGCGACCCGACCTGGGGGACACCGGCTTTGTTGCGGGTTTCCTTTCTGAGGTACAGGAAAAAAACCGGTGAACAAATATAATACATATTAAATTTCCACAATTGTAACATATATTTATCCAAACCGAATTCATTTACGCTAATCCTTTTCGCCTTGGACCCTTGCTTTTGTGGTGCAATTTTATTTCTGCAGTTCTTTTGATGCATTCATAGCAACATAGGCATCTAGGGGTATCGAAATCAAACTATCGGGGTCCGCATCTGGCTTCTGCTTCTTTACTCTCTCCACAACCACTCGAGGGGCTTGCTCTTCGCCAAGTGCTTTTATCCAAATCCGAGCCAAACGGAGACTGATAGTGACATCGCTTTTTAAGTTTCCCCACTGGACGCGTTTTGAGATTCGAAGGTTGAGATATGTCTTTTTTCGCCTCCCTCTGGTGAGAGGGGGGGGGACGATAGGAAGCTATCTTTATAAGCATTGAATCTGCACCTTGTGCGTAAATCCTATAGCGAGTAATGGATTTGCCCACCATAAAATCATAAACGATAGAACGCTGACTCTTTTCAACAATCTGGGAAGTCACCAGAATCCTCGGGAACTGTGTGGCCTTTTGATCCACATTTTTTGAGGCGGTGGGCGCGGCTGTTCCATCGGCAGGAACTTGGCTGGAGTCTCCAGTCTGGAGAAAGGAGACGGAGCGGCATTCATCTTGCTTGAACGGAAACTCAATCCATCCATGTTCAAACTCTTTGGCAAAGGGCAGGGAAGCATGAGGCTTTGAGCGCTTAAGGAGATCGACCCCCACGGAGTCAATACTGGTGGCTCCATCGCTCAATTCCAGCGATTTTGATTCAATATTCGACACAAAAAGATCAACGGTGAAGACTCGAACAATACCTGTTCCGATTAGTGTAAATCTTTAATTAAATGCAGGTAAATCGAGGCAAGCGTCTATCCCTTGCCTCTTGGTTGGGAAGCGGAAGGAGCTTCTCCCTTGCAGAAGAGCCCTTTTCTTTGGTGACAATGGTGTTTTTTTCCCGTCTTGGCATCCGATTCCAGGGAGGACGAGTAAACCAACAGCAACAAGGTTTGACACAAAAACTGAAAATCTCTTCATCAAGTGACCCTTCGAGTATAAGAGCGTGGGGACCAATAAATTGTAGTATCAGCAACTGACGTGCCACAAAAGGGGACAGTTATCAATGCCCTCAAAAGCGAATAATTGTAAAAATTATCAAAATTGGCCAATACCGAGTGGATTTAGGCCTAATCGCGGTGCGGGCTTCTGAGTTCATCGTGAACCTCATTCCTTCGTTTGCTTTAGAGGAACCATTGGAGGTATCTAGATTCGAGTGTTTTTTTGCCTCCAGGAGAGGTTAATAATGACAGAGAAGAAGCAGGCATCAGGCAAGGGATCTAAGAAGGTTTCGGAATCCTGGGAATCTTTGGGGCCGGCAAGGGTGAAAGTTGCCGTTTTGGCCAGTGGGCAGGGGGCGGGTATTGGCTCCTTTGATTGAAGCGAGCAAAGAAATCCGATTCCGCTTTGCAGATAGTTGGCCTCATCGCAAGTCGCCCTGGGATTGGAGCCATTGCGCTTGCCTCGTCACCATGGAATCGCCTCAGTCACGATTGAAAAGAGATTTTTCATCGGATGAGATGTAGGATAAAGCTTTGTGTGAACAACTCATTGCCTGGGGAGCGGAAAGGGTATTAATGAGCGGCTTTCTCCTGAGGCTCGGCCCCGCCGTACTCCAGCAGTTCCCAACAGTATTCTTAATTCGCACCCCTTCTCTTGCCTGCTCACGGGGGCAAGGGAATGTACGGTCGTCGAGTTCACGAGGCCGTCATCGCCGCCGGCGACCCAGTTACGGGGATCACAATTCATTACGTGAATGAGCATTACGATGAGGGCCAGATTTTGGCTCAAAGAGAGGTCAAAGTACTCCCAATCGATACGGCGGAAACTTTGGAGAAGCGGGTTCTAGAGGTTGAAAAGCAATTTGTCACGGAGACAATCCTATCCCTTTGGGGCTCGGGGCGTAGCTGACATTTTTTCCCTTGGTCCACCTAGATCAATCTTTTAAAAGCAAAAATTTCTTGGCGAATTCTAAAAAGATTGCAATGATCGCCGGTGCGGGTTGAGGGGTACTTTGAATATGAAACTTGCTCAAATTTTAAAGATCAATTTTTTGGTTCTGGGTCTCATTGTCGTCATCTTTTTGATGATTCGATTGAAATCTGAAGGTTTGAGAGATGGCATGAATGATCTCTTTGGCGCGCCGAACAATGACGTTCTAACTGAAAATGTCGAGAAGTCTCGCGTATGGAGTTGGTGCCTGTCTCAGGTTACAGCGATCGAAGCTGGCGGCCGTCGAGTATTTAGGGAAAACCGACAAGTGGACGCTTCAAATTGGAAAAAAGGAATGGTTGGAGACTGCTGCTGTTAGCAATTGGCTCGCGCAGTCATGCAGCTTATCCATTTTCGGTGCCGATTGAGGGCCTTGATTTAGCTCTTTTTCGCCTGATCTGGTTTTCTCTTTTGTTCTGGGCCTCAATTGCATATTTTGAGCTCAAAAAGTGGGGTTTATTTGGCTGAAAATCAAGCCTTTCGTTCTTCGGACCTTGATGAGGCCAAAAAGCGGTTGGAAATCCTGCCTAGCCAAAAGGGTAACTCAAACGATTGATTTGGTGAAGAAAGTTGACAAAGTATCCTGGGAATTTTAAGTTCTCCACCTCTGTGTTCAGGTGTAGCTCAGTTGGTAGAGCAAGCGGCTGTTAACCGCTTGGTCGGGGGTTCGAGTCCCTCCACCTGAGCCAATTTTGACTTTGTAGGTATTGGAAATTACGGGCCCTTCTTAAAATTCAATAAAAATTTGGTGCAGAATGTTCACCCGTAACCCGCAACCAAAAAAAAAAAAAAAAAAAAAAAAAAAAAAAAAAAAAAAAAAAAAAAAAAAAAAAAAAAAAAAAAAAAAAAAAAAAAAAAAAAAAAAAAAAAAAAAAAAAAAAAAAAAAAAAAAAAAAAAAAAAAAAAAAAAAAAAAAAAAAAAAAAAAAAAAAAAAAAAAAAAAAAAAAAAAAAAAAAAAAAAAAAAAAAAAAAAAAAAAAAAAAAAAAAAAAAAAAAAAAAAAAAAAAAAAAAAAAAAAAAAAAAAAAAAAAAAAAAAAAAAAAAAAAAAAAAAAAAAAAAAACCCGTACTTGAAACGAGGGTAGCGGTTCGAGATTTTTTATTGGGGAGTTCGAATGGCTGGATTATCTCAACAGGCTGTAGTTTCACAAATTGATGGCATACTTCAAAAGTACGCAGGAATTGTCAGCAGAATTAATCAATCAGGAGTCTATCAGGAGATAGATAGCAATCACCTTGCAGAGGCAACGTCTGCAATCCACTCAACCATCGCCCGATTTTCTCCTGCCGGAAGTAAGCACATTTCAAACGCGGATGCTTGCATTAAACAACTTGGAGTGGCCAACAGTCATGGCACGGAGATTTTATTTGGTATTCTAGGTGCACTGAAGGCTGAATATGCTTCAGGTTCTTTATTGAGTATCCAGGAATTGATTCATGGAGACGTTTTCTCCGACTTTCTAGATATGGCGGAACATCTAAATTCAGAGGGTTACAAGGACCCCGCCGCAGTATTGGCGGGTGGTGTATTGGAGGAACATTTGAGAAAACTGTGCATGAAATCTGGAGTAGACATTACCAAGACAGATGGTTCACCTAAAAAAGCAGAGGCCATGAATACTGATTTGGCTTCGGCTGGCGCTTTAACAAAGTTGGACCAAAAAAATGTAACAGCTTGGCTTGGTCTTAGAAATGATGCTGCCCACGGTCACTATTCCAAATATACAAAGGATCAAGTTGCACTATTAGTCTCATCGGTTCGAGACTTTATCACGAGGAATCCTGCCTAATGGATCTCTCAAGGCCGGACTTAAAGATCGAATTGTCGCCGTCACAGCGTTTACAGGTCGATGGATGGCTTCAAAAGTTTTACTCAAAGTGTCACTCCAGAATGAGTAATCCCACTATTGAAGATAGTTTTTTTTAAAATCAGTTCGGCTGACGTTTACAACTTCCTCATCGCCACGAAGCCTGCCCAAGCATCATTTGACTGGTATCGCCTAAAGCAAAGTGCTATAAACTCAATCAATTTAATTTTAGGCAGAGCGAAGAGCCCCATTAGGGTGAATTATAAATCATGTTTGAAATTGATTGATGAAAGGCGCGGGGGATGAACACTGAAAAATTATACTCAATTGCTCAGACCTTACAGGCCGACCTGAAAGAAACTCAGCTCCAAAGCTTGATTGGGAATTTGGCGAGCACCCTTCAAAATGTGGTTAGTCAACCGCAACAACCTCAGCATCAACAACAACTCAGCAATCAACTAGAACAGCTCACAAAAAATCTAAAGGCATCAAAGGTTAATGACTTTTCGCCCTTATGGCACCAAGTCCTTGCTGAGCTGGGCCTGAGTGATCTCTTGGGTGAGCGGCTGTCAATGCGCATAGCTGAAATTTTTGAGCACAATAAAATTACACCAGCTACGGCACATGAACGAATTAAAGAAATCCAGGCCTCACTAAAGAGCAAAAGCGCGGCTATTGACCAAGTAGTCACGTCGTTTAATGCTTTGGGTTTGGAGTCTGAAACGCTAGATGCGGGTGAATGTGAAGTTGGAGTATTAATTCCTAGAGCCTTTGTAGACAATAAATTACCTGATTTAGGCAAAGAACTCGAAGAACTACAGGACATATTCTCTGTTTTTGAGGAAATCACAACCGGCTCCAGACCAGGCCTTACTGTTAAATCAATATCCTCAAGCGATTTCGGAATATTTTTGAATATGGCTCCCGAGGTAGCGGCATGCACCGCAATTGCCGTGGAGCGAATTTTGGCTATGTATAAAAATTATCTCGAGATCAAGAAACTTCATAATGAATTGAAGGGTCAGGATGTCCCCAAGGAGAGCTTAGAGGGAATTGAAGCCCACCTCAATAAAATGATTGGCGACGGAATTGAAAAGGCAGCCAAAGAAATCCTGAAAGAGCGATCAATTAAAAAGCTGGACGCCGGACGTAAGAATGAACTGGAAATTGAACTAAAACTTTCGATGAATAAAATCGCGAACCGAATTGATCGTGGATTTAATATAGAAATTAGGTGCGAACCACCGGAGTCAGAAGAAGAGGATTCGGCTGCTAAACCTGATGATGATTCAAAGTATTATATAGAGATTGCCGAAAAAACTAAAGCACTGGGCTTCGTAAAAACTGATGGTTCGCCAGTTCTGGCACTGCCGGAATCATCCACCCCAAAAAAGGGTAAGGGCAAGAAAGATTCAGAGGAAAAACCCTAGTGCTCGGCATCAGATATTCCAGGTAGAACGGTTGGAACACGATGTTTGACCTCCTAAGTTTCTTTCGAACCAAAGGCGCAACACCTGTGAATCACAAAAAGTTATACAAGTATTATTCCTTTGATGAGAAAGGATACTGGCAGGCCCCCCTGAAGGACAACTATCTCTATTTTAATACCTACAAAAACTTCAACGACCCCTATGAGTTTTACTTCAAAGCAAATCAAAGTGCTGATTGGAAAACAAAACTCAAAGTTTTAAAGGCCGGAAATCCTGATAGTGATTTTATTCACAGAATGAATTCGGAGGTTGAGGTCGAGAAATATCTTTCCACATTAAAACTAAACAATGTTTGGAAGAACATGGAGGGATTATTTTCTAACTTTGGGATCTGCTGTTTCAGCAAGTCCCCAGACATAATTTTAATGTGGTCTCACTACTGTAAAAGCCACAGTGGATTTTGTCTTGAGTTTGATATTGAGAAACTGAATGCCTGTGCCAACGGGCCGGATAAAATTAAATGGATAGACGTTGAATATGTCGAGCGGGTACCTGAGTTTAGCATTTTTGCGAGCCCGACGTTTGATAATTATATCAAGTATAAATTTAGTAGCTGGTCATATGAAGAAGAAGTCAGAGCATTCAGGCTGCCTACCAACTATGTATTTCCGGTTGATTGTATTACCGGAATCACCTTTGGATTGAATTCTATTAATCACAAGGCTGGAACAGATGGACATAGAAACATGACAACGATCAAAGGCCTCATCGATGGTAAATTTGCACACCTAAAGAGTAGCCTGACATTGGCGAAGAAAAATAAAGATGTTTTTAAAATTGATCTTCAGAAGATTAATTTTCAATTTCTCGCATGAAAAAGGAAATATAAAATGGGTAAATATAAATTTGAATCTGAGGCCGAGGCCGCCTCCGCGCAGGCTGAGATATTATTAAAAGGATGGATGGGGGTCTCAGAACAAGAGGGTGAATACATTCGAACGAAGACCCAAGATTTAACGGCAGACCTAATTGTCGAAATCGAAAAGGTAATTAAAAAGCACGGCGGCAAGGGAAAATTTATATCAGGGTTAATTTAGGTAGGTGGAAATGGGCCTGGCAAAAGGAGAGTGGGAACGGCGGCAAGAGGAAAAGTGGGCCCCTATCGAAGATTCCCAAGTTTGCACGCGGTGTTTTGTAGACGATGAACTCAAAAAATTTATTATCGAAGGTTCTGATGGCGTCGGGTGCGACTATTGTGAAGACGTCGGCGCCAAAAAACGAAAAAGTAGAAATATTAATGATGTTATTGAACGAATTTCAGAAGCCATACGGGGCCACTATGAAGATCCCGCTGAACATATGGCCTATGAAACTGCTGAGGGCGGATACCTGGGCAGTACAACTGACACCTACGATCTTTTAGAGGAATTGGTTGAGGTTGAAAATCCCTGTGTATTGGATGCCGTTCGGGGTGCATTTGAGCACACCTTGTGGTGCAAAAAGAACCCATACTCAGATGATCCAAGTGATGTGATGTTTCAGGACTGGACTTCATATTGTGAATTTATCAAGCATAAAAAGCGATTTTTTCTTTCAGACACAAAAGGCATGTTCGATGGAATAGTTCGGGACTTTAAAAAATTAAAACTGTTTAAAATTATTAAGCCCGGGAACCAGTTCTTCAGGGCCAGAACTTTTCAGTCCACAAACCCGTTTCCGTTAAAATTTGAGGAAATTACCAGCCCACCAAAAAAGGTTTTGATAAAGCAGGCAAATCGGATGAGTGCCGCTGGCATTTCACTGTTTTATTGTTCGGCCACAAGTGAGACTTGTAAAAGTGAGGCAAGGACTTCAAACGTTTATGGAATTCAACACGATATGGTGGCCTATGCCTCCTTTTCGACAAAAAAGACCTTGCGACTTTTAGATATCAGCAAGTTGCCACATGTCCCCTCAATATTTGGATCAACCGATCGTATTGAAAGAGAAAATTTGATTTTTCTTAGAATGTTCCGTGACGACATTATGAAACCGGTAAAACGAGATGGCCGTGAACATGTGGAGTACATTCCAAGTCAAATTTTTACTGAATACATTAGATTTTATGTAAAGAATGGCCTCCATTCTATTAATGGAATTTGTTATCCTAGCACTCAGAATAGTAATGGCTTAAACTATGCACTCTTTTTGAGCTCCGATCAGATCGAAGAAAAAAGAGATCTCTCAAGCACAGCATATATTTTCTTTAATTCTGATATTAAATTCGAAAAGCTATCTTAGACAATCAACTGAATTCCAGTTTTCAATTGTTGAGCAGACTTTGATTCCTTCTGAATCTGCTCCCAAATGTGGATATACTTGCGACTTGTATTTAGATCACGATGGCCGAGCACCATCTGGCATAAAAACACATTCCCAAAGGTTAGCCCAGTAAATTGCGTTGCGAATGTGTGCCTACATGAGTGTGGCGTGTAGTGCCTAATTTTTAAATTCTGACATGCCTTCTTTAGGTGAATCCCAAAACGCTGTTTGTTCAGTCCATCGAATAAAAGATAATCCTTTGGGTCATCTCCAAATTTCTTCTTCGAGAATAAATCACGTTGCGTGAAATACAGCTTAACGAGCGTGTTAAACACTTCTTTATCAATAATGGGAATAATTCTGTTGTTTTTAGGATCGATTTTTCTGCGCCCTTTTAACGCCTTTCGTGGCACCCTCCCATTCTGATCTCGGAGTCGAATTAGATTTACTGGCTGGCTCTCGAGCGAGAGATAGCCGACATAATCAATCCCATGAGTTCTAAGTTGCTCGTGAAAGGCTTTGTTCTCAATTTCCCCTTGAACTAAGCTATCCAGTGATAATCCCAAACCTTCATTGATTCGTAGGCCAGTATTTGCCAATAAGAAAAATAGAGCGGCAGATGTCTCGTCAATTGTACCAAGTTCAGAATATATTCTCTGGATGTCAGATTTCGAAATGACCTCATCGATTGACTTTGAATTTTCAAGGTGACGAGCAAATTGAGCACATTTAGTAACCCGATCAACTTTGTTTTTTCTGTGCATGACTTTCAAAAATGCATTGAGGGCTTTGATGCATTGATTTTTTGTCGAATATGCCAATGTATTGTTGCCCTTAATAGTTTTAACCCGATCCAACCAGTCTTTAAAATCTTCAAAATGAATGTACCAGTCATTCATGTTGGAATAAGTGTTCTGATTGATGAAAAAATTGAGAACGTAGTGTTCCATATAGTAAATATCATTCTTCCAATTATTAGGTGACTCCTTAAGGCGTTCATTTTTGAACACCTCCATTAATGTTTCAAAATTGTGGTAGCGAGATTTCCATTTCAAACGACGAACGATTCGAATTTTTGCTGCCTCAATTTCAGATTCTTTTTGTCTGCAAAAAGCATCGGCGTCATCATCCGAATTAATGCCGGAAGGAATCTCGCCAACCCTGAGGCGCACGTTCTTTTTCAATGTACTGTCGTAGTACATGAACACTCGTCTATTTGAGTTTTTACCGCGCCACTGCCAATACATAGTGAGCGCTCCATAAACCCTATTTCCCTGACTTGAATTTTTCCCATAAATTACTCCGCATCCAAGGAGGCTTGAGTGAAAAATTCTGAGCAAAGATTAAAAACTAAGGAATATTGGCAGACCAAAATCAGGGAGGCAGAGAGTTTTCTGGCCCCGAGACCGAGTTCTGTCGGCAAGAGGGGCTGAACAACACAGCTTCAAGAATTGGAAGTATCGACTATCGAGGGGAAGCAAGAGCGGGGTAATCGACGTCGAAGGTCCTTGAGCTCAACTTTGTGCCAGTGGAAGTTAAGACACTAAGAGCAGCTCATTCACTTCCTGACGCGCAGTGGGTGGCCGAGCTGATTTTTTATCTGTAGGGAGGTACTGATGAAATCTCCCAGCCAATTTGAGGGAGTGTTTCTGCATCGGGATCCTGTGGATTTACGCCGTGGGATTCCGGGGTTGAGTCAGATTGTGGAGAGTGCCCAAATGGGAAAGTTGGGTGGGAAAAATCTTTTCGTGTTCTGTGGTCGACGACGGCACACGATCAAGATTCTGTATTTTGATCGAAGTGGGTTCTGTCTATGGCAAAAGCAGTTGGATGTGGAAAAGTTCCCATGGCCGAAGAAATCTGTGGAGGAAGTCGTCCATATATCCACAGAGCAATTGAGTTGGCTTCTGGAAGGTTATGATGTTTGGAAAATGAGGCCATTTTCAGAAATAAATTTTGAAAGAGTCTGTTGATCTTTCAAAGAAAATGTTGAAGAGTCCCTCGCATGCAAGCGCAGGAGCTATTTTCAAAACAAGAACAGTTGTCCTCAGAAAATGAAGGACTGAGAGCACGTGTTCGTCTCGATGAAGAGAAGATCAAGTTCTTGCAAAGTGAGGTCACTTGGCTGCATGAGCAGATCCGTTCTCTTAAGCGGGCGCAGTTTGGGAAAAAGTCGGAGACTTGGGTGTCGCCCGAGCAGAAGATGCTCTTCAACGAAGTGGAACTTGAAGCCTCCAAAGGGACACCTGAAGAGGATGAGGCACAGATCGAAGTCACGGGTTCCTGGGCATAAAAGGAAGCGGGTCATCGTCGTCCAATACCCGAGAACCTTGAGCGAGAAGTGGTGAAGATCGAGCTTCCAGAAAATGAGCGTTTTTCTGAAGAGGGGCAACCTCTCAAGGTGATTGGTTGGGAATTTTCGGAGAAGCTCAAGTATGAGCCAGCCAAAGTCAGTGTGATTCGCTATGAGAGGGCCAAGTATGGAGTGGACAGCGGGGACTATGTGAAGACCGCTCCGCCTGTGCCTTCTGTGATCCCTAAGGGGGTTGCCACTCCTGAGTTACTTGCCTTCATTATGACATCCAAATATTGCGATGGACTTCCGCTGTACCGGATTGAGGAGATCATGGATCGTCAGGGAGTTGATCTTCCCCGCAGCACGATGGCCCGCTGGGTGGTGCAAGTGGCGCAGGCTCTTGTGCCTGTCTGGAATGTTCTTTCAGACCGGTTACTCGCCTCTTTTTATGTGGCCGTGGATGAGACGCAAGTGCAGGTTCTCAAAGAGAATGGCAGGAAGGCCGGAGACAAATCGTGGATGTGGGTGAGGAGCACGCCCTACGGGGACAAGAAGATTGTTCTGTTTGATTATCGCATCTCCTGGAGCCAGGAAGCAGCCAGGCAGCTTCTGGACGGGATTACAGGATATCTGCAATGACGGATTGAATACCTACGATGTGTTGGAGAAACAAGAGGAGTGATCCGCATAGGATGTGGGATGCACTCCCGCAGGAAGTTTGAATCCGCCACAGTGGATGGGGCTAAGTCCGGCCGAAGTCTTGGAGAAACAGGCCTTGGTTACTTTAAAAAACTCTACGATCTGGAAGAGAAGATCGGCGAGAAGTCTTCTGATGAGCGGTATCGCCTGAGGTTGGAAATAGCTGAGCCCATCTGGAAAGAAATGAAGGAGTGGGCTGAAGGGCATCAGCCCAAGGTTCCAGCAAAAAGCAAGATCGGAGGGGCCTTCCGCTACTTCTTGAATGAGTATAAGTACCTGACAGGCTACCTCAAGGATGGGCGTCTGGAGGCGGACAATGGCTTTACGGAGAGAGCGATCCGCAAGTATGCCATCGGAAGGAATGCGTGGCTGTTTTCCGATACCCCCGCAGGAGCTGAGGCCAGCAGTCTCATGTACAGCTTCACTGTAACAGCCAAAATCAATGGGGTGAATCCTTACACAGCCATGGTCCGACTGCTCACTGAGCTACCACTGGCCAAATCCCTCGAAGACTTCGAGCGCCTCGCTAAGATCATTTCATCACCTGATTCTCAAGCTTGAAAAATACGGGTTTTGAATCGCTTACGCAGCAGCTACAGAAGATGCACGTAGTTGCATTTAGAAACACCTTACAAGCGCCTAGAATTGGAGGGCGGCACCCATATTGCCCAAAGACAGTTATACGTAAACTCGCCGCTATAGCGAGTTACTGCGCATTTTTGATTGAAAAAGGACTAATGACGTCCAATCCCACGGCCAATATAAAACGTCCGACCGATCAAGTGATTACACCTACTAATGACCTTAGCGATGACCAAGTCAAAGAACTGCTTAATTCGGTGGATCTCACCAAAAAATCTGGCCCGCTTCATAAGGCAATATTGGTACTCCTGTTTTCAACTGGCATGAGAAAGGGCGAGCTCATTAACCTCAAGTTTGAAAATTACCAGGAACATCAGGGGCTCAAAATTATTCAGTTCATAGGTAAGCGAGGAAAGGTGTCACGGGTTCCGCTTCATCCCGCGGCTATATTTCACCTCGAACAATACATCGGTCATATGCGATCATGTGGACGGGAGTTAAAAATTGGCGACTCGCTATTTCAGCCCGCTACTAACAACTGGGGATCCGGCACCAATAAAAAGCTTCAAGCTACGAGCGTAGATTATATTATTAAATATCACTGCAAAAAAATCGGGATCACTGCCAAAATCAGCCCACATAGCGCGAGAGCAACTGTCATTGGATCACTACTGGAGAGCGGGTGTGATTTGTATAAAGTTTCTCAACTGGTGAACCATTCAAACGTAAAGACCACTCAGGGCTACGATAAGCGGAAGAAAAACCTTATCGATAGCCCCGTGTTCAAGCTCAAATATTTTTAAAACATTTCGACAGGGTTAAAACTAAAAATCATACCCCATATCTAGATTCTCGATAGTGATCCTTTTGTTCCTATCGATTGTTAGTTCAAATGTACCAGACAAAAATTGATCATCAAAAAAACCAGGATGACAGTTTCTTATGTCATCTTGAGTATGCTCAAACATGATCTTGCACTGTATTCGATATTCACCTTCCACAAAGAGATCTTCCGAATCAGTTTCTTCATCGAATGCATCCTTGCCGAATTTATAGACTAAATTCGTTAAGGAGGCTTTTTGGGGAATATGATAAGGGGCAAACGTGACAAGGTCCCAATCGGAATCTTCAAGCGAATCTTTTAAGAAGTATAGCTCGAGATATTCTTTCAGCGAGGATTCCTTTTCACAAATGGACTGTACGGCGTCATCCGCATATTCTGTTTTTTTGAATGTATTGATCAAATCCTGGATGGGAACATTAAAATTTGCGAAGACCGGCTTGATAAGCTTGAGCTTTTCGCCAATTTTCCTATCTTGTTCTTCCATAGCAATCAGAGAGCCGGCTTCCAGTGATGCCTCGAGTTTCTTACGGTAGGCATCCGATTCATTCTGATAATTTTTGTAATTTGTCAATCCAAAAAACTTTGCCGCCTCATCAAGAGCATGATGATGCTTCAAGGATTTTTCCTTCTTTAGCTGCTTGGCTTTTTTCTTGATATCAGACGTTTGGACTAGAGACTTCTCTTTCATATAAACCTCACATGTTACTCACCAACGCTTTGTCGCCTGCTCCAAAACATCGTTGAGCGATGTTTAGTTTATATGATTTAGAGAACAATCGTTCAATGGCAGTGCTTGAGTGCAAGCTTTAGTGCGCAGGCGCAAGGTTTCTGCCTAACCAGCAACGAGGCTAACTAGAGCGAGAAAATGTGTCAAGGATCAATATTTTGAGGCCGGCACCATTGATGCAGTCGGTTGATCGGGGAAACATCATTAAAGGTGAAGTTGGTCCGACGTTTTCTTTTCCTTCCATGGAATACGATTTTTGCCAGTATTTTAGTTATGCGTGAGTCCGATGACGGAGATCTATCGAAGAGAGATTTGTCTAATTATCAAATACCAATCCACCAGGACCATGACGGCCACGCTTCTTATTGTTCTCTTCGTAGCTATCTTTGAACGTCTCCTGGAAATCAATTTTCATTTCGATTTGGTCCAAGCCAGCCAATTCGTGAGATGGCAATTCAAATTCAATGAACTCTTCTTTACCCCGTAATACATATCTTTTCTCTGAATCGGCGACTTTGGAGTATTTTAGAACAAAGGGCAAATCACCCGCTGTATACATCAGCTTCATGCCTGTTCCGTATTGAACATGGTCCGGCTGGGTAAGCGTACTGATAACATTTCGATATGCTTTCTTCCTTCCGTTTCTATAAGTGAAAATGAAATCAACGATTAGATCTTTAGGAAGAGGCCAAATATTGTGGAGTTTCTCCGAAAATTTGGAGAAGTATAAAAGGAAATGGGTCTGATTATGTCATAGTAGTGCCTGCACGTAAGATACCCATCTGGGCGATATCGAAGATCGTCAGTGTCAGCAATTTCCCTTTCGTAATTTAAATCCTGGAGTAGCTTTCGAGTTTTTTTGCAATATTCTTCGGCAGTCATCTCCCCATTATATGATGTGGATATGGGCGAAAGAACTCGTACTTTCTTTAGATCATCTACTTCGGCGCCAATCATTGGTTTTCCTAGATTAATCTGCAGGCCATTCAGATAGGACAAGCCAAGGAATAGAAGCTCTTTCCTGGGCACGTACTGATTTTTCTTCACCTTATTTTCAGCTTCCTCCAACAGCGATTCAAATTCCTTATTTTGAATACTTTGGCCACTTTCTGAAATAGGCAGGTTATGGAATTCCGCAGCTGAGGAAGCTCCAACGCGAAAGCTACATTTGGAAGTCAGATCAAGTAGTTCCGTCATTCGGTCCGCCGCCACCGAATAAATGAACCCGAGTCTGTCGTTGATGACCTCACATTTCTCGTTGGAGAGGCGCTTTGTGACCTTAATCAAAGTGTTTACTGATAAGACGTAAAAGTCCTTGATGTCATCATGCCAGGGATTAAGTTCCCTCGCTTGCGCAAACCTTTGAACGGCTCGAATCGAATTTCCTGATTTTAAATCTGTCTTACCTTGGCTCAGCAGATACATGGCGGCTTGTGATCTCATGAACTCAAGAGAGTAGACTCCACGGGATTCATTCCGTTCATCTTTAGCCTTCATGTATTGATCGAGAGGATTATCTGAAGACTCAATGACAGGAGCGGAGGAACACCCGATTAAGAAAATAAGCGATAGACAGGTCCTGATACATTTAATCAACAATTCACCTTTAACGACACTCGGAGACGATGTTTGATGGAAAGCTTTTCTGCTGGGCTTTGCAACCCTCTGCTAGATCCGTACAGGTGATATTCTTCCATTTATCTCCCTCCTTCACCCAGAGGCAGGTTCCCTTATTTGGTTTAGGTAGGTCATTAATGGTAAAGAATTTTGCCCGACAGCGAAGCGTTGCATTTTCGTGTTTTTTGCATTCGCTGATGCTATCGTAACAACTTACCATAACATCGTTATTGTAAGTGCAGTTCTTTGCTGAATCGGCGTGGGCGAACATAAACAGCGTGACAAATAGTACTTTCACGTCAGCCTCACTTTTTCTTTTCAAAGAATTTTTTGTAAGTTAAAAAGCATCCGAAAATAATTGCTGCCGCAATCAGTATCGTTTGAAGTTGATGAATCTGTGCTCCAGTCATATCTACTCCTTCTTCCTCAGGATCGGCGAAGTCACAGGCATCTCAATAGTTACCTTGCACCATCCACTAAATAGTTGCGTTGTTAATAGGTTACCTATGTCTGAACTCTGGCTTGAGGATTCGCCAAACACAAGATACTCGACCGAAACGTCTAGGGCTCGGGCAACTTTACGGGCATGGGATAGGGACTTTGGTTCTACGCCAGCACTCCAAGTTTTTATCGTTGAAATAGGTACGCCCGAAGCATGACTTAATTTCTTGAAAGTCATTTTCTTGGCTTTCATTAAATGCTTTAGGATCGGACCTATTTTAACTTCATCATTCATTACATATAGTTATCGTCGACAAAAGCTTTGCTGATTAGATAAAGACGACTACGTGTACCGTGGTAATGGCCGATGATGAACTTAGGTCAATGTGAAAAGCCCCGTGGGAATTGGAGTCTGGATCAAAGTCTAAGTACGGGAGCCTATACTCATTAATTATGGGCTGGGGATCGACTACACCAATTCAGTTTTTGCTTTGTTTTGCCCTCGTAGGTGTAGGCAAGGTTGTTTTTCAGCAAGGTGTCCTTAATTGATTTTCCATCAACGACAACGTCCGCCAATATTCGAAAATATTTATCCTTGTCTGCATTTTCTAAATCAATTCTTTTGGCATTTTTGAGAAGGTTTTCGATCAGCCTTTTTGCTGTTCTGGCCGCATCTTTTTCACAAGGCAATTTGCCTTTCATTTCTGGTGTATCTACGTGACGAACTCGTATTGAAATATTCTTTCCGATGAGCGGATGAACGTTGGGAATATCAAAGGTGATGGTGTCAGCGTCGTAGTTGCGGATGTATTTCACACAGCGAAATGTTTTTGCATCGTGGTTACAATTGTCACTGGCCCATATCGGGCAACTAATTCCCAGCGAAACCATTAATAGAAGTATTTGCCTCATAGATTCACGCTAAGAGAACCTGAACCATGGGTCAATGAAGCGACAAACCAAATGGACATGTATCAAGACGCCATTACTTTCAGCCATTCTTTGTGCTTCACATATTGGCTAAAGGCATTTTTGTATTGTTTTAATAGTTGTTCTTTTTTCTGTTGGTCTTTGCAATCGACGTGCTTCTTCCACAACTCAGCAGCTTGTTTATTTAATCGATTTAGTAAATCCATCGTCACACCCTCCACTGCCACCAACGCTATTTGGTAGCTCTGAGGGCATCAATTGGGCTGGTAGGAATCCGGCCTCGGTACGGCGGTCATTTCAGAACTTTTTTGTATAATAACAGTATGAGTCAATTTGTTGCCAATTCTTCGGCTTTATCATTATATTCAATCTTGGCTTGGTGCAGGAGTTGTCCGCCTGAGCCAATTTATCGTATATACAGATTTTTTCCGCCAAGTTAACAACCACTCCCCACCGACGATCCAAACAGAACTTGCGTTTTCTTTAGTTCTGCTTAAAATAATTAAATAGAACTAAAGGACTGGATAAGTTTCATGTCTCAAATTGGGATATTTAGACAACAACCTGCGGGTTTCAAGGCATTTATACCACACCCTTTTCCTTCAAAGGGGTTGGTGTCGTGGAACCCAAGCCTTATACATCAACTTTCTAAAGGCGATTTGGCGCTTGGAAAACTTGCTGCCGTTGAACAGTTGATTCCTGATATGGATTTTTTCATTTACATGTACGTTAAAAAAGAAGCGGCTCACTCAAGTCAAATCGAAGGAACTCAAGCGACACTGATTGACTATATAAAGGCCGAAGCAAAGTTGCCCGATGCGGATACCCCATCGGATGTGGATGAAATTAAAAATTACATTCAAGCTCTAAATTATGGTGTGCAGAGAATAGAGTCCATTCCGTTATCTTGGCGTTTGATCCAAGAGATTCATGCCAAATTGTTAAAGGGCGTCCGAGGACATCATAAATCTCCTGGCGAATTTCGCAAGACTCAAAACTGGATCGGTGGACCAACGATTCAAACAGCCAGTTTTGTTCCACCTCCCCATCATGAAATGATGCAGGCTCTGTCGGATCTTGAAAAATTCTTTCATGAGTCTTCAACTCAATTACCAGTATTGATCAAAGCGGGTCTCATTCATGCACAATTTGAAACCATTCATCCTTTCTTAGATGGAAATGGTCGCATGGGACGCTTACTTATAACTTTTTATTTATATAAAGAAGGAGTATTGCCGCGCCCTTTGCTTTATCTCTCGGAATATTTCAAAGTTTATCGGAAAGACTACTACGACAAACTTGATAAGTACCGTCAGGATGGTGGTGTAAACCAATGGCTCCTTTTTTTCCTGGAAGGAGTTCGATCCGTTGCCGAGGACGCGGTCGCCACCGCACAGAGGATCACGCAGTTAAGAGAACAACATTTAGAATTGACTTCTAATTTTGGCCGAAACGCAAAAACGGCCATCAAATTGTTGAACAAACTTTATAGTCAGCCCGTTGTAGATGCCAAATCTGTCGCTCGGATAACGGGGGTATCCTCAAAAGCAAACGTGAACAGCTTGATCGAAAAATTTGTAAATGCTGAAATACTTTTTGAGATCACCGGAAAGGAGCGCAATCGTCGATTTTTATATAAACACTATTTGGATCAATTTAATGAGTCTAATTTAGGAATATGAGATTTTTTTGCGTACGGATTTGCGCTGTAATAACCTCGATACTGTTGTTAACAACGACAGCTTGTAGCCAATTTCAAAAAAAAGAAAAATTCATTCCATTCGACGAAATTAAAAAAAGTGTAGCTGACGTTAACAAGATTGATTTCACCGACCGAAAGAATTTTGAATCTTTTTTGAACTCAATTACTCAAGATTTGATTGTCGCCAAGAAACAAGGAAAAGTTCAGCCGGATACTTGGGCTAAGATCGGTCAAGCGCTTGATGCTTATAAAAGCCTGCTTCACATTCGAGACAATCACCAAATTTTGATACCAGGGAAAACAAATCTCAAAATGCGAGTGACTTCATTCTGCATTGATCCAAACCGTTCTTCCCCAGAATCAAATGAAGTGTTTGAATGGATTTTGGGAGATCCACCAGCTCCTCTTTCTTCTAGGGTACTAAAGTATTATTCCACCCATCCAGAGGTGGGCCAAGAATCCGTTCAAGAACTCATATGGAATCTTTCGAATAAAACCTATTATGAAAATTACCCAAATCATCTTAAAAATTTATTGAATAAAATTGATTCCGAAACTGTCAAACAGTTACCCTCGGCAACACGCCAAGAAGCCATCGAAATCGGAACTTCTGTAGCAGAGGATATTAGTGCAACTGATCTGAGGGGCCTCATTCATTTTATTCAGGGTCAATACTACGAATATGAACAGTTTCGAAAAAATGTAGAAGGCCTGCAATCGTCTTATGGTCTACCGGACAAACCGTTTTTTTCAAAAATACCTAAATCTGACATCCTTGCTACCAGCCTTAGTGATGGATACCGAAATCAAATATTAAATTTTTATAATTTCTCAGATACCCTCAAAACGGTTGATCCCAGCGAATACTATCTTAACCCGCTAAGAAAAGATGTTCAGCGAATTGCTTTGGCTTCAATCATAGGAGATCCAAGCTATTTTATAAATCGACTTGAGCAGTTCTTTAAACGAACTCTAGCGGAGTTAGGGGTTCTATATCCAAACTTGACGGATGAGGAAAAGCTGCTGATTCGCAAACATCCTTATGAATCTCTTCGAGTCGCTTGGCATCAGGCTCGAAGTGAGTTCGCAATGGGCCGTTTTTTTGAGGGAGGAAGCATAGATGGCGAGGCCGATGCTTTCCGACATTTCGTGTGGGCGGGTTTTTTGACCCACGATCTTGGGAAAAATCTGGCAGAACAATATCTGAACGCCCATGAAAGTGGACAACCACTTAATTTCCCCGATCGTCGAATTGATGAACATAATAACAGAAAGGGAATTGAGGCTGCGTTGAATCTTGACCAGCAAGATCGTTTCACTGCAAAAAATCTTTATCAGGAAGCGTTCAAGAGTCTAAAAAACAAAGATTTAATTGTTCTTAAACCTACTGGTGAAATTCCCGATGACTCATCTTATTAAGGCTGTAAAGTGGTCCGGTCGTGGGCTCGGAATTCTTGCTCTCATAGTTCTTGCTTTTTGTGTTCTCTATAGGGTTGACAATTATATGTTCGGTTGGGAGGCTGGAATATACTGGGGCCGTTCCCCTTTTGTGTCTCAGCAATTTCGTGAGGCTGCAACAAATGAAAAATCCACTATGGTCGCGGATCTAATATCAAAAAAATACTTCGTTGGACAAAGTATTGAACAAGCAAAACTAGAACTGGGGCCTTCGACGGGAGGATATTATAATTCCGATACCAACCTGGCATACGTTGTTCGCGTGAATGGAGAAACCATTTGGGATGTTGTTTTTCTTAAGAACCAATCGACCGGCGAGACAGAAAATATTCTGATTTATAAAAGGCGTGGTGGGATCACGCGAAAAATTCTTGCAACTTTTATGAGATTTGTCGATGAATGAAATAGGTTGCAATTGTACCCATTCTTTAATTTTAACCCTTCCACCATTAACAAATCAGACTTCTTTTTTGATCTCGCACTGAAGATCGATATTAATCATCGTCATTTCTTTTCCAAATTCAGATGTGAAAAATCTGTAGCTGCGGGCCATTGGACTTTCAGTAGATGAAACCAATCCAAAATATTCTGGTGTGCCGCTCACCTCGACATAGGCATGTGCTTGGATCAAATCACCTACAGGAGTTCCTAATAGAGTGCCCGTGTCCACTTTCGCTATTCCCATGTTAGCCCCATCTCGCGCAAGAATTGGAACCTCATAGGAATCTTCATGATCTGCTTGAGTGACGTCAAAACGGGCTGTAGCTCCACGTGTAAATGTGTTTGCGCCTGTCTCTGTATTGAAGACCTGAATAGACTTCGCAACGAAGCAGGAGTGATCTAATTCTGCGGCAAAGGAAGGAGCCGCAACCAGAACCAACATCAGAAATGAAAAGATAAATTTCATACTCCCCCTTAGATATTGACGTTGCGCTAAGCTACTTGAGCAGATGCTTTTTATCAATAACGGATAAGCACGTAAGCTATTACTGTACTATCCATTTTGAATCCGCTCTTTTCAGAATTTTCATCACCGTTGCGGCCCGCCATTCAGCCTTTCGAGTTTTAGTTGGGATACCCATGGCGTTTAAAACATCGGCAATCTTCCAATAGCTAAAACCTTGCTTGCGGAGGATCTTCATTTTTTCGATGACCTCAAGTTCTTTTTGAAGATCGATGACCTGCCTGTTTACGATTCGTTCTCTGTAAGCCATTTGTCCCTTGTTAAGGAGCAGTGACCTGCCCGGGCTAACCAGGTCCAAGCTTTGTGTTAAGATGGGCCTCACAACGGGAGGTCGAGATGGCGAGAAAGCGCTATGCCCAGAAGAAATTATCCAACATTTACCCACAGTTGAGCTAGAGCAAGGCAAGGGCCTGAAGCTCGAGCAGGCAGCTAAGAAGGTGGGTGTTACCCCACAAACTATCATTCGGTGGCGCAAGGAGTACGGAGGCCTGAAGGTTAACCAGGCCAAGCGCCTCAAGGGGCTTGAGAAAGAAAATGCCCGCCTAAAACGCATGTAGCTGATCAGGCTATTGATATGGCTATATTGAAAGATGTAGCAGAGGGAAATTTCTAAGCCCGATCAGGCGCAGGGATGCCCCGTCAATCAAGCCATGGAAAACCATGGCGTGAGCGAGCGACGTGCCTGTAATGTGATCGGGCAAGCACGAACAACTCAGAGGTATCAGCCACAAACCAATGACGAAAAGGAAATGCTCCGAAACCGAGTGACTGACTTAGCCTCGGAGTATGGCCGCTATGGTTACAGGCAGGTTACAAATTTATTGAACAATGAAGGGTGGAAAGTGGGTAAGGATGTGTTTATACAATTTGGCGCGAAGAAGGGCTACAGGTCCCTCAGAAGTAACCCAAAAGGCGACGACCGTGTTTGGCTGATGGCTCATGCATCCGTAGGTATTACGGCCCTGAGTTTGTGGCGAAGAAGTTGGTAAAGCGGCTGGATCAACTCGAGGTTGTGCCTCCGTTCATCGAGCGGGGAAGTCCTTGGGAGAATGGTTACTGTGAATCGTTTAACAGTAAGATGCGATATGAGTTTTTGAATGGCGAAATCTTTTACTCACTTTTCGAGGCACAAGTTCTAATTGAAAAATGGAGGAAGCACTACAATACTGTAAGGCCACACTCGAGCTTGCGAGGAAAGGTGCCAGCACCGTAAACTTTTCAACCAAACTTAAATCTTCTTGCGGTGTGAACGGAACTTATGTAGTGGACTAAAACTCCCGGCTGGTCACGCAAGGATATTGACTATTCCTCCAAAGCTTCACCTCTAGACAAGACATTCTATAATACGGGAGAGTTTTTTGATAGGTACGGAGAATGTGTTGGCGAAGATGAAAAAGGAAAGTGTTCAGGAACGGGATTTTTGGCAGTCGATCCAAATATGGTAATCACTGCTGCCCATGTGTTTTTTGGTAAAAAGACAAATAAAATGGCTGATTGGAGAGGATTTAGGTTTTCAATAAAGGTCTGGAGTCCCAAAGAATTTCGGATGAATCCAAAAATTGCATATGAATATCGATCTTATGAAATTGAAGACATTTATTTCGGAACCAATAATCCACAGGATGTGGACCTGAGAGACTTTGCATTTGTGAAACTCAAAGAGCCAGTTGGAAGGACTATAGGTAAAAGCGATCTGAATGGAGGCAATTTAGGAGAAAAAGTTATGAATTCTAATAATCTGATACAGCCGTTTCAATTTAGAAAACTAGGGTCCAAAAAAACAGGGAAGAAGGCTCATATGGGAGGCTTTCACGGAGATAAGGATAACCTTTCGATTTAATTTTACCATCAATGCAGATCTACTCTACGACGAATTTATGGCGTTTCGAGCAAAATTCGCAGAGGATGATTCCAATCCTTCTTCACTCAAGATTGAAAATAGTCAGTCAATTTAAAAAAAGGGCCTTGTAGATGTCAACCAAATCAGTTTCCTATTTGAGGTAATTAAAACGATGAAGTTATTGAATATTAGGCGATGGTTTTGGATGACTTCGTTGATTTATATTTTGGTGAGCTGGCAGACAACATGGGCAAGCGCTCGCTGTGTTGAGAGCCTAATACACAGTCAGAATGATGCTCGATTTAGGGAGGCGGGGTTATTTTCTCAGCAAGGAGAATCAAAGCTTTGTGGCCCGTTATGTATTTTGGAATCATTGGCTCGACTAGGTTTTTATATTAGAGCTAGTTTACCGCAACGTCTGATCGATATGATCACGAGAGACTTCCCTTTGTGGGGTATTAGTGATGTGCCGGAGAATGGAATGATGATACCTCACCTAGAACTTACCTTGGAGCTTGTGGCTAAACAACTTGGGCGAAAAATAATGGTCAGTGGTAAATCTTACGATTTGTCTGATCAGGATATCTTTGAATCGAATAATCCAGATGTGATCGTTATTGCGTTCCACAATGGCTGGGGAGAGTTGAACAATATTGAGCTAGCAAATACTGAAAATCAGAAATCTGGACATTTTTCAATTCTCTCTAACGCCGTGAAAATAAATGATGAGAAAATTTTGGCCACTCTTGATGATCCAGCATTCGGCAGAATTAGTCCTACCCTGGAAAGAACGAATGCGCCCATGATGCCTATTCAATTTCCATTTAGAATGAGATTTCAGAATTCGGGGATGAGAGCTTCCCGATGGACTGATCGAGATTACATTCGAATACTTACATATTTGATCATTGTCCAAAAGGATCAAAATTGATTTTCCAGATTCTCAGTTTTTGTGAGACTGTAAGAAATTTTGTGTATGAGTGATATCCCATCACATCTTTAAACCCTGCCTACCAAACAACTAAAAATGAAACAAGGTGTTTTTCAATTCCTAATCCGAAAAAACCCGGCCTTGGTAATCAAAGAACTAATTGGAACTCTCAAATGTGACAAGGAACCTAAAAATTTTGTTAGAGTCCCAAGTGGCAGCGCGGAACGTAGTCATTTGCTGAGATATGGGCGGTTGGCCCAAGATTCTGTGAGTCAAGAATTCTGAGTCAAGTGGCGTTAGCTTGCTATCATACTTCTTTGTTCCTTTGCAAACTCCATTGGAGATTTCATTCCTAGGGCCGAGTGAGGATTGATATTATTATATCTCTAGTGCCACTCATCTATCTTTTTTCCTCGCATCCTCCAATGAGAAAAATGTGTGTTCATTGAGGCACTCATCTCGAACTCGAGAGCTAAAAGACTCAATGATCTGATTTGGTTTTCGAACTCTTGTAAACTCAAGAGTGATTTTATGTTTGTAAGACCAGTCGAGCATGGTTCTGGAACCACATTAAAAATCAAGAATGGGACTAAGCTAAGGCTCTCTTGGCCCCTGAGATTGAAGCCTACTGGCCTCAATCGAACGAGAAGTTTAATCGAGATAACTTTATCGAAGTGAACCGCACTTATCCCGGCACACATGAAATCCAAATTATGAACGTTTGGAGCGAACATGACCAATGGGATCACATCGACACGGTCACCTCCGAAGTCTTCATCAAATCTAAAACACCAGAGGGAAAAGAAGTCGAACTATTTGCCCTATCGATTTTTGAAATTGAAGATGACGGCGAAGTTTTAATTAGAACTGCTCGTGAATATTGGGCGGATAAATATCCTGTTCCCGCTTGGAGAAAACACTTGTCCACTCCGTATGACACGATGGAGCTCACAAATGAACAAAATTGAATTTGCTGAACGTGTTGGAATCAAAATTCTAAATCGTGAGCATGATGTGGTCATGGCGTATACTGAGGAGGATTCCGAATATATTCCGCGCCTAAAACGAATAGTGGCGTCTATTTCGGCCAGTCTCACTGACGATGACTGTGCCAAGGCAGAGCGTGCTCAATTCGAAAAAAGGCTCAAGGTAGATTTGAAGATCAAATTGTCGCGGTCCCAGCTTTTACAGGTTGAAGGATGGCTTCAAGAGTTTTAAGATGTCAGCAATACGAGCATCATTAGTCGAGCAGCCTGTCTTTTGGCCGAGGGGCTCCTGCTATATTATTTTGGTTGGATATTCAAAAAGATGCAGTGTTGGACCGGCACATCGGCCGAAAAGGTCCCTCTCGAGATTGGTATCTCCAATCAAAAGCCAAGGAAAAGGCTGTCGAATATACCAATCATTTCATCAATGATGATTTTAAAAAAGGCTGTTTCGGGTTGGTGCAGGCCTAATTTCTAATGATTCCCCACAGCGAGGGGTTGGTTCAAGCCAAATTCTTATAGCCTTTTAAAGCGGTTGAAATAATCTCCCCGTGATCAAAGGCAAGTTTTGGGAGGCTGCCTATCGGGAAAAAACCTAAGTCTTTGGCATCATCCTTTGCTTGGGGCACAGCATGGTTCTCTGGCAGCGCAAGCATGAATGCCACTGAAACCACTCGACAGAGATCTTCTGGATTATTCTCGCGGGGATCGCGACCCTTTTCAGAAAAAATGCCAATGAGTTTCAGATCAGTTGGATTGGCACTAATTGTGGTTTCCTCCTTTAGCTCTCGCAGGGCGCCCGCGAGAACATTTTGATCGCTTTGATCAAGAAAACCGCCTGGCAATGCCCAAGTATCCTTGAATGGGGCGTTCTTTCTTTGGATGAGCAGAACTTCTTGAGATCCATTTTTGGCTTGTCGAAGTGCAACGATATCTGTTGTCACGTAACACGATGGGAACTTATTCATTGATTGATCCTTTAATGTTGAGTCTCGAGATACCACCACCCTTAACAGCATTATAATTGGCATCGAGGTCCTCTAAAATAGCTCTGATCATACGCAATGATATTTTTGAGCTGTTCGCAGACTTCTTTTGTTTCAA
Source organism: Bdellovibrionales bacterium (assembly GCA_016714165.1). Taxonomy (NCBI): domain Bacteria; kingdom Pseudomonadati; phylum Bdellovibrionota; class Bdellovibrionia; order Bdellovibrionales; species Bdellovibrionales bacterium. The sequence continues at coordinate 905,188 of JADJNU010000002.1, read as the reverse complement.
GTTTACATTCTTTCTTTTGATGTTGATAGGTGTCGCTGACATTGAGTCTGTCTTTTTTCCCAACTTGATAGCATTTGAATCAGTCTTGTAGCGATTATGCTTGAGGTTGAAAGAGGCTCATAATGGAAAGGTTCGATTTCACTGGACAGGGGTTTAAGTCTATTCCTGAGTGCCTGTTGCAATATAAACGCTTTGTGCCTTTCCTCCAAACTTCCTGTTGGGGCAAAAACATAGGTTGGCTTACCGAGGCTGAGAGAATCCGCAATCATCGACATTGAATCGCCAGTGACAATGACATAGTCGGCGAAGCCAAGCATGGCCCTGTAAGGATTGTCAGAGCTTCCTGAACGAACATCAAAAAAGAAGTCCTCACGGCTAGGTTCTAGGTATTGAAAAAAAGCGGCTTGGGTATTTTCCGGTGTCCTCCGGCTGTTCGTAATGAGATAGGCAGAATGATATTTTACCCTGAGCGCATTTAGTTCAACCGCCAGCATGTGACCGTGTCTGACGGTGAAATTGCTGGCCTTTGCGTTTCCGCCAATCAAAACTGCAACTCGTGGATTCTGTGTTTGTGGAAGCTTGTCATGCCAACGACCCATTTCGCTCGCTAGATCCTCATGCGTCAACGGAGTTGGAATTCCTTCTATATATTCAACCTGAATTCCTGATTGTAAGGGAGGAAGGTGAGAAGGCATGATTATCTTATCAAACAAATCGTAATTACCTAGCGGGTCGCCAAAATTCACGAGTTTCACGAACGGATGCCGAGCCTTGAAAGTGCGAAGTTCGTCAATTTCATTCTCATTACCGAGCGCATGCAAAATAAGGTCTAGCGAACTATCCACAAGATCGAGCTGATCGGCTTCAACGATGTGGTAGTTGGTCTCCATTTTTTTTGCAATTCCGACCAAAGAGTTTAGCTCGCCAGATAGGTGAGTATTAACAATGGCGACCTCATACTTGGCAAATGCACTCCCAGAAAAAATACAAATAAGCGCCGGAAATACAAAAAGATAACGCATTGTCAACTGCCCGAACTTATCTCTTCGTTTATGATCTCTTCATCCCTATTTGGATCATTTTCCGTCTCCGCTCCCGTCCCCCCATCCCCAGCCCAAGGAGAATCAGATTTGCCGACAAATGAATTCCAGTCACTGGCATTTGTTGGAGGGCCTCCTGCTTCCAGGTGACCATTGGCCAATTTTCCTTCTAGGCCCATCTGATGGTCAACGGTCATTTCCGTGCGATCGAGTTCATCCGATGATTGTTGTGGCTGTTGAATAAGGCCGTCTTGCAAAGCACTTGCGTAAGTCCTTCCACCCAGGTTTAAATCAACGTCCTGAGTCGTTTGTTGTCTTGTGCTATCAAGTATTTCTGTATATTCAGGGTGTTCGTTCGCGATTTGGTCGATATCTCGTTTAGCCTGGTCGGTAATGAGAACTTGTTGTTCCCCTCCTGTCGAGTCGGTTTCTCCAAAGCTGGCCGCTGCCACGGGGATTCCTGTGTTCGCTGAGGAATGGATCAAAGCGCTCAACCCAGACGCACCATCCTGTTCGTCAAAATTAAAATGAGTCCCAGCAAATACGTCCATAAAAAGTGTGAGTTTTGCAAAATCAGAATTGATAACCCAGAGGGGATTTCCTGTGTAAAACAAGAGAATCCAATTTAATAGCCCATCATTTTCAGATGAATGATATTGAGACCCCAGTCTCTGCTGAATACCTTTCACGTGATTATTAAGGCTGGTGCGATGAGACTCCGGCATCCTGCTGAGACGACGTTCAAGGATGCTTCTCTGATTTTCTTGGATTAAATCCCTCATACGGCCAGCATCAGCGGTTGCTCCAGAATCTGCTCGTACAAGATCTGGATAGTGAGCGACGATAAAACTATACAGAGACTGTCTGGCAACGCTCCTTCTGTATTCTGCTTCTTTAGCCGCACTTAAGCTTTTTTTGTAAGCTTCCATCGCAATTCTGTATTTTTCAATATTCTGAGCAAAAGCGTTTTTTCCATTGATGTACCTTTTCTTATTTTCCTTGTTCCTATTTCTGGCACTTATCTTCGAAGACCTCGATGCGCTACGAGAAACTGTCACTTTTTGTGGTTTATCTGGTTTAGTGGGTTTCACGCTTGGCTTAGGTGCTATGGGAGGCAATGAAACTGTTGAGCCAATGATTACTAGTGCGAGCTGTTGATCTTTGAGTGCTTCTCTGAGGAGAAGCTCCCTATAAAAACCGGTCACCCGATTTAACGAAGCCTTCAATCCAATTTTTGAAAAAATTCTTTGTTTGTCAATATACCGAATTGACAAACGTAGACCGTCCACAAGGCCTAAATAAGAAGATCGATTTTGTGGGAGATCTGTTTGCGTTAAATTTAAGTACTCGATGAGTATTTCCTGATTGTTTCTGACTCTCTCCCGCATTGCTTGAAAAATTGAATTATTCGCCTGGGCATTAGTCTCATTGAGAAGACGTCTGGCAACCTGAAGCTCTCGATATATGAATACTTTAAGTCTTAAATCGAGTTCCATTCTTTGTGCCACTTGATCTTCCTTGAGAACAATTGGATCGTTAGGGAGACCTAAATTGAAAGATTCAATCAGCTTCCCATACTCATGAACTATTTCAGTGCTGTTGTTTGGCAGCTCAACTGGGAACCGTTTCTCCTTTTTCTGACGGACTTGCTCAGCCTCCCGGAAGGCTGAGATTTCATTGTTTAGCGTTATCAAAGCCGACGCATATATTTCTTGCGCGTTCTCAAGCGATTTTGCCTGATCTAATTCTATCAGGACTTGGTCAAGATTGTTTGCGGTGATTCTGGTTTGATATCTACGAGGACTTTTCTTGAATACTTTTACTAAATTGGTTTTGGATGCTTTGATAGCAGAATTTAATTTTACGAATTGATCAGCTATATTTTGAGTCTCTTTTAGAAGTTTTTGAGACAAGATTTCAAACTCTTCTGTCAGAGTGACTTTATCTTTTTTTATTAATATTTCTTGCAGAACTTGCTCGGCAAGCCCCTTGAGATGTTGGTTTTTGATGTCCGTCGATATTTGGCCCTGGATTTCTGCAATTAACTTCTCAAGGCGATCTTTACTTAAGTCAAATTCCTTTCTCAGCCTATCAAGTTCGGCATTGAACTCAATTCCAGCTTTGCGATCTGAAATGCTTCCAGTTAAAAGAGCCCCAAACCAGCTTCGAACTGGTCTTTTTTCAAGCTGATAGGGCCCGAGAGGGAGAGTCTTGGTGGGGGTGTTCAACTCTGCTATGCAACGTTTACTTAGATCTATCGCTATGGCCTGCGAGGGGTCCCAAAAAGACAGCATAAAAATCAGGAAAAAAGTCCACTTAAACCTTTTCAGACATGAGATCAACATAGTTTACTTCCTCTCAGAGACGCTATTTCAAGACGCTGTACGATGTATCTGGAAGTAAGTCACCTGCCCGTTTTTTGATCGCTCACAAAGGTGAGAATTGTTTTAAAACTTTCAAAGGTTTGAAAAAAAGATCATATTTATGTAACTGGAGTTGGTGTCGATAGGGCGGACTACAGTCTGGCTCCGTATCCAAACCAAGGCCCCTTTTCTTTATTCGCTCGGAATAAGTTCACTGTCTCTTTTCACAGCCAATCAAGCGCCCTTGAAGGCACATGATCCGGTAGCGACGGCTGATTTTTTCAAAGATATTTTCGTGAGCGCCGCCAATCTCAGGGTTTCGTTTCAACTGATTTGCTGACGCCGGATTTCGCGAGGGATCACCTGATTTTTTTCCTCCGGGCAGATATTGTTGAAGATTGAATTTTTCAAATGGATTGTCACTGCGCTTTCCGTTTTCAAGAACACCACTGATGCTGGAATATCCCTCACGAGATTCAGCTGGAAGAGGACTTGCGGAATATCCTCCTCCTCCTCCCACGCCCTTTAAAATATCAGTTTCATAGCCGGGGCCTCCATAACCGCCCCCTCCTCCAGAGTAAGGCATCGAACCACCGCCGCCACCACTGCCACCCGCAAAGCCTCCTCCGTTATTGGGAATGGCATGGGCCTTTGCTTCTTCTCCCAAGCCTTCACCAAAGATAGGGGCTTGCGCCTGTGCGTTGGTGTCAGGCACACTGAGGTCACTGCCATCTGCGGCTCTGGTTCCAAATGCCGTGTTCTGAAATGAGCTTCCACTTCCTGAGCCGCTTCCAGTCGAGGCACTGCCTCCGCCTAATCCTGAACAAAGAGGATCGGATTGAGCATTGGGACCTCTGCAATTCACACAAATGGGATTTGAGGCGTTGACGGGATCATTGCAATCTCCGTTAAAAACAGGTTGCTGATCGACCTCAGGAAATCCCGTGGCTTGAGTCATGGCAGCTTTTTGGCAGAGATCGGCAAAGCTGCTTGCTGCAGCCGATTGAGCGGCTTGGCTGCCCATGGCCGCGACATTTGCGTTGTATCCTGTGCATCGAGTGCCTCTGCCTTCGGCATTGGCTTGAGCCGCACGATAGTCGCTCACCCAAGTGGAGGGGCAGCGTGGACCTTTGCCCCCGTTGGCACTCCAAACTGTGTCGAGGTTTGAGCATTCTGTCAGCACTCTTCGATACTTGTTCACAACTTCGGTGCATCTGTCTTCACAAGTGCCCTTGTCAGAGAAGCACTTGCCACCGAGAGCTGTGTTGGCACCCGCACCACCCAGTGCCACGATCTTCATAAACTCACAGCTCTTGGCAATTCCTGCCGAATCTCCTCCCGAAGCTCCACCCATGGCAATCATTCCAGTCGCTCCAACTAAGAGTGTACCCATAGCTGTCATCGAGCTCGCACTCGGTCCATCAAGGCCAGACACACACTTCACGGGATCGTTGCAACAGGTGAAGGCTTTCTTATGCGCTTGTTCGCAAAGAGCGCGGTCGCTCTCTACTTCTGGAGGCTGAGGAAATCCTTGAGGGAGATCTCCAGCTCCGCCTGCAGCTTGATCCCTTCCATTGCCTTCGTTTGCAGAGGCCACGGGCTTTCCATCAGCTCCGCATTTGGGAAGACCACTGTCCTTCTGCGCAGACTTGGTATAGCAAGAGGGACTTCCGTTGGCATCGCACATGGGCTGCCCCGCCACTTGTCCTAAATCCTCAGTCCAGCAAAAAGTGCTCTCTCCTGTGTAGGACTCTTCTCCCACCTGCTTTTTCTTTTTACTTTTTT